>JAJPKG010000050.1 GCA_021323815.1 Pseudomonadota bacterium | reverse complement strand
TTCCCGGCGTCATCGTCAACCTGGGGGGCGATCTGCGCCTGCGCGGCGGGCCGCAGCCCGGCGAACTATGGGCCGTCGGTGTGCGCGATCCCTTGAAATCCAGTGCGAATGGTCTGGAGATGTTGCGCGCCACCATCACGCTCAGCGAGGGCGGCGTCGCCACGTCCGGCGCGACGGATCGCTGGTGGCGACAGGGCGCGATCGTCCGCCATCACCTGATCGATCCGCGCACCGGCGCGCCCGCTGATCTCTGGCTGGCAGATGACGCGAACAATGCCGTCACGCGCATTGCCACTGCCACCGCCCTCGCGCCCACCGCCGCCGCCGCCGAGGTCGCGGCGAAGGTCGCGCTGCTGGCCCCACCCCAGCAAAGCCGGAGAGGGGAGATCGCTCTGCGGGCTGATCGCATAGCTCAACGTCACAATCGACCCGAACAGTCTCCACCTCTCCATCTGCAGGATGGGGAAGGGGGTGGAGGGTGGGGTAACGCCGCCACGCTCCTGATCATGGGGGATGGCACAATGGTTCTTTCGGAAAATTTCACGGACTATCTTGCCCAGCATGGAGGGGGACGATTATGGCGCTTGTCCTAGCGGCGCAAGCCGACCCGTTTTTGTGGTATCTCACGCGCGCAATGGCGGTAGCCGGTTACATCACCCTGGCCGTCGGCGCGATGGTGGGCATGTTGCGCCCCATCGCTCGTGCTACCAAAGAGCGTTTGTCCGGGCTGACTGACGTGGCACATTCCAGCCTGAATGTGCTGGCGGCGCTGCTGATCGCCGGCCATCTGATCACGCTTTATTTCGATCCATTCCTGCCGTTCTCGCTGGCGAACTTGCTGGTGCCGGTGCACGAACCCTATCGCCCGCTGGCGAGCGCGCTGGGCGTCTTCGCGCTTTATGCCATCGCAGCGGTGCTGCTGACCTCGTGGCTCAAGGGCGCATTACCCTACGCCTTCTGGCGCGCGGTGCATTATCTTAGCTTCGTCGCTTTTGCTTTGGTGACGGCACATGGCATCCTGGCCGGCAGCGACACCAATGAGCCGTTCATGCGCGCCATCTATGCCGGCTGCGCGGGCGCCGTCGCTTTCCTGGTGCTGATGCGCGTGTTTGCCACGCCGCGACGGGCGGCGATTGCGCCCGTGCCACAGGGGCAGGGCAAATAGCCGCCCGCCTCCCTATCGGTGGAATGTATGGGGCGGCTTGCACGGAACCTGGCGGCCCGGCGCATAATGTGCGATACTGAATGATGCTATGAGCACACCGAAAGAACTTCTCCAGAAAAGCATCGCTCGCATGGACGATCCACAATGGCACGAGGTCATCGTGGATGTCGGCATCCTGTTGATCGCCATTCTCGTCATTCACGGCATCATCGCCAGCCTGAATCTGGTCATCAAGCCGCACTCGGTGAAGGTGGCCGCGTTGGGGCTGGCTGAGCTATGCCTGGCCGCCGCCGCTTCGTGGGCGCTATGGCGTTATCACCAGCACTGCGAACATCCCTATTCCAGCATCTTTCCGCGCCCGAAACGGCATTGATAGCCGGTGATCACGTTCATTGTTCACAATATGGCTGGGATTATTGGCGGAACGTGCAGCGCGCTCATCTTTCGGCGTACAATCTGCGGTAGTGCAAGAACGAGTGGGGCGCGCTGGGCCGCGCCTCACCAAGCACGCGCAACGATGCAGATTGCGCGCGAGACTGAGAAAGGCAGGCACCGCCCGTGACTCCCGACGAATTGCAGCATGCCCGCGAGCGGCTCGAAGCGATGCGGGCCGAACAACAAGCCATCATCGCGGATATGACCACCGGCGAAGAGCAAGTCATGCCTAGCGATCCGCAACATGCCGGCAATGTGTCTGACGACAGCGCCGACGATGCGGACGCGATGTATGCCGCCGAGCTGAACCAGGGATTGGTGATGAACGCGCAAGACATTCTCGATCAGATCGATCTCGCCTTGCGGCGCATCGACGCCGGCACCTATGGCCTGTGCGCTATCTGTGGCAAACCCATCGACGCGCGCCGCCTGGAAGTGCTGCCCTATGCGCAATATTGCCTGGACGACCAGCGCAAGCAGGAAGAAGCGGCTGAGCGCGGCGCGTAATCCCTTGCCCAGCGTTCACCCGATTTGCTGATATGATGCAACCATTCACCTGCATATTGCGTTTGTCTGTATAAGCGGTTGGGACGTGATATAGTGTCAAGGGAAGATCGCGTCCCAACCATACGTCATTATACCCACAGCGAGGAGATCTCATGCCGCTCGTATCGCGCTCATCCATCAAACCACCCTCCCCACAAGAAACGCTCACGGAAGAAGCGCGCGTGCGGTGGGATCTCATTGTCGCCGCCATCGCGCTGGGTGTTATTATCATCGATCAAATCACCAAAGCGTTGGTGCTGAACTATTTCAAGGGCCAGCATGCCGGCGACACGGTGCATATCATCGGCAACATTCTCACCCTGGAAAACCTGGGCAATAGGGGCGCGGCGTTCAGCAGCTTCACCCAATCGCCCGGGGTGCTGGCGTTCCTCATCCTCGTCGCCATCGGCGTCATCGGCTGGATGTATTGGTCCACGCGCCCGCGTAATAATCCATGGCTGAAAGCGACCTTTGGCCTGATCATCGGCGGCGCGCTGGGCAATCTGCTTGACCGCGTGCGTCTGGGCTACGTGGTGGATTTCGTCCACTTCCAGATTCCGGCCATCCACTTCGATTTCGCCGTCTTTAACATGGCCGATTCGGCCATTTCCATCGGCGTCGTCGCCCTGGCCATCATCTTCTGGACGCTTCCCCGTGAAAACGCGGAAGATGCCGCTGAGAAGCAGTCAGCCCCCTCCGAGGTTGCCGCTGCGCCGAAAAACGCTGCGCCTGTGTCATCCTCTGCCAGCGCAAAGGCCACTGTGACAAACAGTGCCGCGCCGCGCATGGTCAGCGCCGCCACGAAAACGCCGACCAATCCGGTGAACGTTGCCGCAAGGGCGACAACGACGAAACCTTCCCCAGCGCCGAAGGCCGTCACTGCCGGCTCAGCCGCCAGGACCACCGCGCATAAATCTTCCACCGCCGGCAAGAGCAAGCGAAAACGCCACTGATGGACGCACCCGCCCAACCCGTCACTATTACTGTCAATGACGCCAACGCCGGCACCCGGCTGGATCGCTTTCTGGCCGCCGTTGTGCCGGGCGTCTCGCGCTCCCTCGCACAAAAGCTGATCGAGGCCGGCGGCGTCACGGTGAATGGCAAGCCGGCCAAAGCCAGCTATGTGCCGGAGCCGGGCGACATCATCGCGCTCGCATCCGAGGCGCTCACCCCTGCGCCGGATGCACTGCCCGCGCCGGAAGCGATTCCCCTCACCATTGTCTATGAGGATGCGCACCTCATCGTCATCGACAAACCCGCTGGGATGGTAGTGCATCCCGCGCCGGGCCACAGCGGCGGAACGCTGGTGAACGCGCTGCTCGCGCACACCGGCAGTCTCGGCAACGCGGCATCAGCGCGCCCCGGCATCGTTCACCGCATCGACAAAGACACGTCCGGCCTGTTGCTGGTCGCCAAAGATGACGCCACCCTGGCGGCATTGGGCGAGGCCATGCGCCGCCACGCCATCACCAAGCAATACCTCGCCCTGGTCGAGGGTCATCTTGATCCCCCAGCCGGTGCCATCGAAGCCCCCATCGGGCGCGACCCGCGCTTTCGCCAGCGCATGGCCGTTGTATCGCAGGGGGGCCGCGAGGCGCGCACGCTTTTCGCCACCGAGCGCGTCATCGGGGGACGCTCGCTGTTGCGCCTCACCCTCGTCACCGGGCGCACCCACCAGATCCGCGTCCACTGCGCCGCTGTCGGGCATCCCGTCGTGGGCGATCTCATCTATGGTCGCGCGCAACCGCCGCAGCCGCCGCGCATCTTCCTGCACGCCGCGCACCTGGAACTGGCGCACCCCGTCACCGGCGCGCCCCTCAGTTTCACCAGCCCCTTGCCACCCGATCTCGCCACCTTCTTAAAGCAATTGGAGGGCTAAACATTCCAAGTCCATAAGGACGAAGATAAAAACGCATCCTTGCGAAGACATCATTGGTTCATCTAAGGGGAAAAGATCGCGCGTAGCCAGAGCGCCCGGCGGGTTTAGCCACCAGGCGTCCCCGTCATCGCTGCTCCGCTTTATGAATGGATCGCTCCGCCGGTCGGCGCTGCCAGGCACGATCCCTATGGGGGCATCATCTCTGCTGGATGCCCTCACTGGCATGATAACCGTTGCCTTGCTCTATCAGCGCGCCCGCGCGATCACGCCGTTGTGCGCCTTGATGCGCCCGTGCCGCAAGATCTCGAAGCCGTTCTCATAGGCATACAGGCCCAGGTGCGTCACGTCCATCAACTCGCGGTAGGCGAAGTTCATCACGTCGGCGAAGATGGTGTAGAAGATCTTGGAGCGCAGTTGGATGCGCGGCGTGGTCATGATGACATAGCCGCCCGGTTTCACGAAACGGCGGTGCTGTTCCAGCGCCCAGGGTTTATATTCGTCGGGAAAGTGTTCCAGCAGGCCGATGCTGAGCACAATGTCGAACTGCCGCCCATAGGTCAGGTCGCGGATATCCGCCACCTCAAAGTCGATGTTCATCTCGTCGCGATACCACACCTTCGGCGCGCCGCTGGCCGGGTTCACCCCCAGGAATGGGTACGCCTCAGGGAATTGGCCGAACCGGTGCGTGCGGCAATAGTCATCGTAATCCACCAGCACGGCGTGCCCGCCGGGATACATCGCCAGCAGTTGCATCGCCTCATAGCCGTCCGCCGCGCCCAGGAAGAGGATTTCCGGCTTCTTCACGTCCAACCCCGAAAACAGGGCGCGCTTGCCACGCGGATCCCAGATGGCGTCCTCGATGCGGTGGGCCTGATTCCAATACGTCGCCTGCACGATCTCATCAAAGGCTTCCTGTGCTTCATGCAGGTGAAAGGTTCCCAGGCTCTTGCCCAGATGCGCCAGCGCCTCTTTGCGTTTCGCCAGCGCGTCTTCATCGAACATCTGCTGGAATGCGCGGTTGAACATCTCCCACGAGGTTTTCACCGGCAACGTCTGATCGTGCTCCTTTTCCCAGGCGAGCTTTTCTTTCGACCACCGCTCCACGCGATAGGGTCGCCCGATCTGCTTCCACGAGAGCGCGCTCCAGTCAATCGACGGTTCATCATAAAACACGTCCTTGCCATCCGGGCGCAGATCCACGCGATAGGTTGGCTCCAGGCGCGTCTTGCCAATGTCGGCCTCGCTATAGGGATGCGTTGCCTGTTGCGTCGTGATATCCATGCCGTCCTGCCTTTCGTATCCCATCAAATGCGAAAGATTATTCATGTTTTGGATGATAGAATTATGCCTGAGAAATCGTTCATCGTCAAGGGGATTCGGGTGCAAACTTCATCGGGATTGCGTCGCGCGCCACAACAGGCGCGGGGAGCGCAACGCATCGCGCGCATTTTGGATGCCGCCGCCGAGGTCATCGGCGAAGTGGGCTATGACGCCGCCACCACTGTCATGATCGCGGCAAAGGCGCACACCGCCATCGGCTCGCTTTATCAATTCTTCCCCAACAAAGAAGCCATCGTGCAGGGTTTACTGGAACGCTACCGCGACGAACTGCGCGCGATCTTCGACGCCATCATCACGCCCGATCTCGCCACGCTGCCGCTGCCCGCGCTGCTGGACCGCATCATCGATCCGCTGCTGGAATTTGAGTTGGGGCGGCACGGCTTCAAAGCGCTGTTTGTGGGGATGCATATGTCGCGGGAACTGGCGGCGGCCACGCGGCAACTGACAGATGAAGTGGTGGGGCGCGTCGCCGGCATCTTCCAGGCGCGCATGCCCACGCTGCCCCGTGAGATGGCCCAGCGTTACAGCGTCATCGTCGTGCAGATCGTCAAAGCGTTTCTGGGCCTGGCCGATGCGCCCATCATGACTCGCGCCGAACTAGTCGCGGAACTCAAAGCCCTGTTGCTGCGCTATCTCATTCCCCTCGAAGGAGCCAGCGGTTAGGAACCGTGCCTGAACACTTGCGAGATATATGTTTGCTCCGTGCGATATATGCAGGATGTTAGGCAATTTGCCAAGCTTCCGATTGCTTGCAAGCCGCTCTATGCTCATGCTTTCACCCCCATCAGCACCTTATAGCGCTCGTCACCCTCGACCTCGTGCACGTTGCCAAACAACGCGCTCAGTTTCGCCTCATAGGCCAGGAAGCGGTTGGCGACGAAATAGGCCCGCCCACCGGGTTCCAGCACCTCGCTCGCCACGCGCATGAAGCGCAGCCGCAGGTTGGGACACTATGCTACTGGAAATCGCAGGTGGCATAGGGGCATC
The DNA here is from genome assembly GCA_021323815.1 of Pseudomonadota bacterium. Lineage (GTDB taxonomy): Bacteria > Chloroflexota > Ktedonobacteria > Ktedonobacterales > JACDGC01 > JAJPKG01. The sequence goes on along the minus strand of JAJPKG010000050.1, from coordinate 24,731 downwards.
AAAATTAATGTCATATCGTATTTGTATCTATTTCAAATAGATCAAGTTGGCCGTTGAAGTCATTGTTACTTGATTTTATAAAGGCAAAAACATTTGAATCCAAGTCAGCTCCTAAATATATATTACTAACTAATATTATACGGTGTTTTATTATATCATAAGCAAAAAGTTCCGGTCGATTGGGATTGATTACATCTGGCCCTCCCCAAACAACTAGGTGGTCGTTAATCTGAACTCTGCTCGCGTTTGCCTTAAAAGTTGCGATTTGTTGCCATTGAGAATTTCGACTTGACATATCTTTGTAATAAACTTGAACAGTATGAGTATCTTCATGAAGTGAAGCTGCAAAGAGCTTATAAGATATAAAAGAAACGATATTTCCTGGTGAGCAAGGATACGTAGTAACATCAAAATTTTGGACATTTGTTTCATCTAGGCTACAATATCCAGCACTATTGTTGTTTTGATAGAAGATAGATCCATTTGAGATCAAGGGCAACTTAGTGTAAAGCTGTTTAGGGGTAACAATTTTAGTCTGATCTGTTTGTAGATTTCGTGTAAGAAGATGTCCTGTCTTGTCAATCCAAAAAGCACTGCCTTGACTTACAATGATATGAATATCATTGCCAAGAGTAACGGGAAATGAGTGGGATTTTACTGTTGCAAGTGAAGTATAATTTAATCGGTTATATTCCTCTGTAAAGGAAGAAGAACTCAGCCAGACTAGATATTGCCCATCACTAGAAATTATATCCCTTATAGAAACTAAAGGCGATGTAGGTAGAGGAATATTTTCTATTAGAGGCTTTAGTGTTGAATGCGTCAAATCTGCAAGATATACTTTTGCCCCTTGTCTTGATTGCGATACTCCGATTATGGTGTTGGTTTTAGAGCTGGCATAAATAATAGGATCAAAGGATTGTACCCCGTACTTCGATAAATTAAGCACCTTTAAGGAAGATAAACTCCACTCATTAATAAAATTAGGGTAATTATTTATTCCTGGGTAGGCGTTGCTGCTATTAGAAAAGATGTAATTATAATTAGAGGCGATAACTCTCCCTAAAAATGCTACAAGGGCTATAGTTAGCACGAAAAACAATGTTCGCCACTTGTGCTTGTTAATGAAATTAGAAATATGTAAGGCGGCTCCCTTGTGATTACTGAACGTATTTTTCATGTGTCTCCCCTTTAACAATTCACTGTATTGGTACATTACCTGCTTCTTGCTTCAAAGTAATGTACCAATCTCTGCAAGTTGTGTTCTCTACGAAAACCTAGCACCCATTACAGCTAGGGGCAACATAATCGTAAATAGTGTTGCCCTGCCAGGGATCGTTCCAACTCGACCATTTGAGGAAATATCCCCCTTCCGTTTGATAGTGGTGATCACCTGAACATGTAAGGTAGTGACCGATATAAGAACCGCCGGATATTGGAGTGTTTAACTTGGGACTATACGGCTCGTTATATCCACCCATTTCCCATGTATTAGGATCGCTGTTGCACCAATCCCAGGCATCTGCCGATGCATATACGAGATAAGGGCTTCGAGGAGCTTTATCCACCTCGGTTTGACTGTAAACATCCCAGCATTGATGATCAGAGTAACTCTGGCAGGCTGGTGCTGTGTCTGAGATGATGAATCGGCAAATATTGCCAATAATCGATCCTCCTTGTGTCAGGTTTACTCGATTACCATCCAGGCACCACGTGTCGTTGCCTTCGATAGTGTTTGGTCTTATCACAACAGCGCGCTCAGGATGAGAGTTGATAGCATGTTTCAACTGCGCAACCTGCTGAGTGACGTTACATCCATGAATTGTCTTGCTTGTAAGCTGGAACACTGAAGCTGGTATTTTAGCCGGTTGCAGTACAAAAAGACTACTCGATGATTCCCAAAAATCGCTTATTACCTTCCCTTTGGAATTAAATGCTGTTCCGTGATAAACAGCTACAAATCCATCCTTAGTGATATCGTAATGGTAGATTGTTCGTCCCGTCTGAGCAGCAACAGCAGATATCCACTGAACTACCCCAGCATTAGCAGGATAGGTCTGAATCGGCGCGAGATTGAATTGATTTGTTGCAATAGGAGTGGCTTGCGTAAGTCCTCCTTTCCTAAATGTAAAACCTTTATGGGCAAGTGATGTGGCGTCTTCAAAGACAGGCGAGCGAGCCTGGATATCCTGAGTAGTGGTGACATGAATTAAATTGTGGCACAGTTCTGGCGAAGAATAATCTGCCTGGCTTGAAACTCTCACCGTTAGGTTTTTATCTACCAAGAGTTCTTGGTAAAACACCCCGTCTTTAAATCTATATAGCGCATGGAATAAAATTGGCCTTCCAGATTGATCTATTTTCGTCCATATATCGCCAAACACTGTTTTACCGTTTGCTATATCCGGACTTCCAATGATATCACTATGGAAGTACTCTGACCAGTGTAAGACAACGTTATCAAATGATGGTTTGATTTGTTTGCGTGATATAGCGCTATTATGCGCTGATTGGACAAATGCATGAATAGCAAAAGGAAGGACTCCACCTAATAATACAACTATGCAAGAAACGACGACAATTGCTTTGGCCTTGAGTAACATGCCTTCTTTCCTTTCGTGTGCTTGAGAACGGTGGCAACGCTTTCTTGATTGCCTAAACCAAGGATACAGGACTCAAAGCAACTTGTCAAGCCTCCGCTTTATTACATCTTGCTATACATCTCTTCATGTTTTCATACCGAGTAATACTTTATAGCGCTCGTCACCCACGACCTCGTGCACGTTGCCAAACAGCGTGCTCAGTTTCGCCTCATAGGCCAGGAAGCGGTTGGCGACGAAATAGGCCCGCCCGCCGGGTTCCAGCACCTCGCTCGCCGCGCGCATGAAACGCAGCGCCAGATCCGGATTATGCCCGTGCCGCTGGTGAAAGGGCGGATTGCACGCGACCACTGTGAAGCGCTGCTCGGCGATGGTGTCGGCGACATCCGCCGCCGTGATGGTGATGTTGGTGATGCCATTGCGCGCGCAGTTGCGCTGCGCCAGTTCCAGCGCATAGGCGTCGGCGTCGGTCATTGTCACCGCAACGTCGGGGGCCAGCCGCGCCGCCACCATGCCCACCACGCCGGAGCCGCAGCCGAGGTCCGCCATGCGGTCGCCTGGTGCGATCTCCAGCGCGTCGATCAGCAGCGCCGTTGCCTCGTCCACGCTGCCATGCGCGAACACCGCCGGCTCCATCTCCAGTTCCAGCCGCTGTCCGCGCATCTCAGCGATGATGATCTCAGGTTCCGTCGTGGCCTCCGGCGTGGATGCTACATCGTGCAGCTTGTGGGCGGCGATGATGCGTTGCCCCTTGCGGTACGCCAGCGGCTCGGCATTGCCGAAGAGCGCTTCCAACCGCTTGCCGAAAGAGAGGATGCCCGCATCCTTTGGTCCGGCGGCATAGCATACGCCGTGCGCCTTCAGGCGTGCCCCGGCGGCATGCGCCATGCGAGCAAGCGCCGCCGTGCTGGGATATGACGACACGTCGATGGCAACGATATCGAAATCCGCCTCATTGATGCCCGCTAGACTGCCAGCGAAAACGGCATCCAGCGGCAAGGTGGGATCGCGCTCGCATTCCACGCGCAACCGCCGCCAGTCGGGCAGCCAGTGCTCCACCGCCACAACCTTGCCCGCGCGCCCCACCGCCCGCGCCCATTCGCCGACGACCTCAGCCGCAATCCCCAGCGCCAGCACCTGCTGCCCCGCTGCCGGCACAATGGTCTCGCTCAGCAACTCGTTCGTGTAAAATCGTGGGTCAGCAGCACGCGGCATAAGCGTATCTCCTCACAGCAAGAGATGCGAACGCGAAGTTCGCGAAGGAGATGAAAAAACGCGAAGGGAATAAAGAGGAAGTCCCATTAAAGCGCAAATGACACTCTATTCCTTCAAACCTTCGTGTTTCTTTGCAATCTTCGTGTCCTTCGCGTTCCCGTCCTTTATTTTCAGTATCGCACATGCCTACCCAAGCACCAGCCCTATCAGGTACACTATAGGCAAAGATTCCAGCGAGAAGAGGAAGCAGCCATGCCCGTCGATATTCACGACATCGAAGCCATCATCGCCGCTCAGAATGACTGGCGCGCCCATTGCCTGAACTTGATCGCCAGCGAGACGACGCAGAGCGCGGCGGTGCGCTCCGTGCAAAATTCCGATTTCATGGGGCGCTACGCTGAAGGGCATCCCAACACCGAGACGGAGACCAACCGCTATTACCAGGGAACGCGCTACATCGACGAGATCGAGCGGATGGCGCAGAGCGAGCTTTCGGCGCTGCTGGGAGCACGCCAGGTGGACGTGCGGCCCATCAGCGGCAACGCGGCCAACACTGCCGTCGCGCTGGGGATGCTGCGCGGCGGCGACAGCGTCATCGTCAATTCGACGGATGCCGGCGGGCACATCAGCCACGCGCCCATCGGCGTCTTTGGCCGGCGCATCCAGTCGCGGGGCATGCTGCTGAAAGCCGAAAGCGAGAAGGGCATTCCCATGCACTTCTGGCCGCTGACTGAGGATCACTATCACATCGACGTGCCCAAAGCCGTTGCGTTGATCGAGCAGGTGAAGCCGCGCATGGTGGTGCTGGGCAAGTCGCTCTTCCTCTTCCCCGAACCGGTCGGCGAGATCGCCGCCGTCTGCCGGCAATATGACATTCCGGTGCTGTTCGACGGCGCGCATGTGCTGGGGCTGATCGCGGGGGGCGAATTCCAGCAGCCGCTGGCCGAGGGCGCGACCTGGCTTACCGCCAGCGTGCATAAGACCTTCCCCGGCCCACAGCGCGGCATCGTCGCTGCTAATTTGCCGCCGGAGCAAGAAAAGAAATTCTGGCAGCCGGTGGATCGCGGCGTCTTCCCCGGCTCTTCCAGCAATCATCATCTCAACACGTTGCCGGCGCTGGTGGTGGCCACCCGCGAGATGCAGGCATATGGCAAAGAATATGCCCGTGCCACCATCGCCAACGCCCAGGCCTTTGCCAAAGCGCTGGATGACGCCGGCGTGCCGGTGGAAGCGCGCGAGTTCGGCTATACGCGCAGCCATCAGGTGGCCGTCAACGTGTCGCAGTTCGGCGGCGGCGTGGAAGCGGCGAAGCGCCTGGAGAGCATGAACATCATCTGCAATTACAACCTGCTCCCCGGCGACACCGATCCCAAAGCGCCATCCGGTTTGCGCCTGGGCGTGCAAGAGATGACGCGCTTCGGCATGGGACCTGATGCGATGGGCGAGATGGCGACCCTGATGGCCGACGCGCTCAAAGGCCACGACGTGCGCGAAGCAGTCATTGCCCTGCGCAACCGCTATCAAGATCTCAGCTATTGCTGAGGATACTCCCTTCCCCAGCCCAGAGTGGTTTCTGCACCGAGCCGGGGGGTTCAGCCCCCGGCGGTCTATTGCTGCGGCGGGAAGATATCTTTCGTCAATTCTTCCTGGGAGGCCGGGCCGACGGCGGAAAGCGTCAGCGTCCTGGTGGGGGGGAAGCGCCGCAACAGCCCGTTGATCTGCTCGGTTGTCACGGCGTCGATGCCCGCGCGCACCTCAGCGATGGGGATGACGCGGCGCTCGAACCACCAGCCGCGCAGCAGGCTGTTGACGCGGGCGGTAGAGCTTTCAGACTGCATCACCACTTCGCTTTTCACCTGCACTTTGGCGCGGGCCAGTTCGTCCTCGGTGATGCCCTCGGCTTCCAGCCGCTTCAACTCGTTGATGATGACCGAGGCGGTTTCGTGCGTCTTTTCCGGCGGCGTGCCGGCATAGATGAAGGTCGCACCGATGGTCCGTGACGGCTGCGGATACGCCGAAACAGCGTAGACCAGACCGCGCTTCTCGCGCACCTCAGCGAACAGGCGCGAGGTCATGCCGCCGCCCAGCACCTCCACTGCCAGCAGATTGGCGTAATAGTCCGGGTCGCCATAGGTGACGGTGGGATAGCCGAAATAGATGTGTTCCTGCTCGCCCTTGTCTTGCTCAATCGCCACCGTTGTCTGGGGCTGTGGCGTATCGTGATACATCGCCGCGCCACCGGGTGCCCAATCGCCAAAGAGGCGCTCCACCTGGGCCACCACGCGATCCCACTCAAAATTGCCGGCGATGACGAACAGCGCTTTGTCGGGTCGATAATGGGCATCATAGAAGGCTTTCAGGTCGTCCACTGTCAGCGCGTTGACGGTCTCAACCGTGCCGAGAGACGGTCGCCCCATGCGCGAGCCGCGATAAAACGTCTTCATCGCCAGTTCGCTCACGCGTCGCATCGGTTCGTCGTCGCGCCGCTTGATGGCCTGGATCAGCAGTGGGCGCAGTTGCTCGAACTCTTTCTTGGGGAAGGTGGGATGCAAGATCAGATCCGCCCACAGGTCCAGCGCTTCTTCCAGCCGCGTATGCACCACCTGCGCGCCATAACGCGCCGTCTCATACGACGTGCCGCCGATGCGCCGCGCCCCCAGCAGTTCGATGGCATCGGTGATCTGCCGGGCGTTGCGCGTGGGCGTCCCCTGAAACAGCATATCTTCCAGGATCTGGCACAGCCCCAATTGCGCGTCGCTCTCATTGGCCGATCCCGCGCCGAGCTGCATGGCGAAGGCGGCGGAGCCGAGACTGGGCATGTGCTGGCCCAGCATCTCAAGCCCATTAGGCAGGCGGTGAATAAAAAACGGCGGTTGCAGCGCCGGCAAGCTGGACGTGGTCATCCGGGGGTCCTTTCTTGAGGCCAGGGCAGAAATATGGTCAACGCTCTCACAGTATAGCACTCGGCATCATTTGACAGAGAAAACAACAGCCCCGCAGGGGATTTGCAATTTCGAGCGAGGGGGTTCAGCCCCTCGCTCTGTTGTCCCTCACCACGTCAGTTGTTTCATCGACACGTCGTCGTGCCACCACAAGAAATGCGGCACGCGCGGGTCGCGCTGGATGTTGAGATGCGTGCGCCCGGTGATGATGCCTTTGAGGTCGAAGCGCCGCCCGATGTGCATTTCCAGATAGGGCAGATCGTCGAGGATCGCGTGGCTGAAGGCGTCCGCCAGATTGCTGGCGGTGAGGACGGCGATCCCCTGCTCCCGCGCCCATGCGCCCAGCCCGCGGAACGGCAGTTGCATGTAATCACGCGCCCAACTGACGTGCCGGTGCCAGCGCATGCGCTCGCCGTTCAGTTGCACATAGCGCCGCACTTTGGGGATGAAGCGATCCAGCCGCCCCGGTCGTTCGGGGGCGACGGGCCAGCCCGTCCACACGCGCGCGGGGCCGCTCACAGCGGCATCCAGCGTCAAGGCGGCGCGGATGGGGCGGGCGGGTGACGGCACCAGACCGTCGCGCAGATCCGCCAGATATTGCAAGATCGCCGCGCCACCCGCGCTATGCCCGAAGAGATAGATATGGCCCTCGCCCTGGGGCAGATTCGCCAGCAGGCGCGCGATGCGCTGGCCGGCCAGACGCGCGAAATGGACCTCGACATAGCGCACATGGCGGCGAATCCATTCTTCCCACGCCGCGCCGGGGGCAATGTCGGCGCGCTGCGGGTACCGCGCTCGCAGCGTCTCGCCCAGGTGATCCAGCCACAGGTTCCACTGGCGAATGCCCACCCGCTTGAGCCAGGGCACCACCGGGATGCCGTACGACAGGATCAGAATGTCGTCCGCTTCGGGCAGCGGCAACGACGGCACGTTGGTTCCCGTCCCCAGCATGCGCCCGATGCGCTGGCGCGGGGTATACATGGCGTCGATGATGGCTTTGCGCCGCTGCTGGCGCGCCAGGCGGTCGCGTTCGGCTTGCTGCTCGCGCTCTTCCGTCGCCGTCGGGCGCGTGAGGCGCGGGCTGATGAGCGAGATGAAGCCCACCATCCCAAACAGCACGCCCATCCACAGCGAGCGAGGCAGCAGGCGTGCAGCAAAGCGAGAAAGTACGGGCACTTTCATGATTCCCTCTACGCATGAACGTATAATGAAGTGCACAACACCTGATATGATACGATCTTTTGCCGCAAAGTTGCACGATGCCATAAGAGCGCCGGCGGCGGGGAGTGGAACCGGGTTCGCTTCCTATCAGCGCGATTCACCGCTGCACCTATGGACCTCTGGCCACACAGGAAGGGCGATGGCATGCCTCGCCCATCGCCTGCGCTCCCATTTGCTCTTGATCCGCGTGCTTGTATGCTCTATCATAAAACCGTTATGTGCCACATATCCGTTCATTGCCAGCATCTTTTCTCGTGAAGGGACCTTGCATCATGCGTCGTGGGATCAGCATCGTGTTTGCGTTGTGCCTGGCAGCGGGCGTGCTGCTGGCATGGGCGGTTGCGCCGTCGTCGGAATTGTCGCATGCCAGGCAACATGCCGGCATCGTCGCGCCGCGCCTGTGGCCGCGCGTGGAATGGGACGAGCGCGCCGCATCCCTGAACGTGCATAGCACTCCGCCGGGCAATTTCCCCTTTCAGACCGCGCAATCATCCGACGGTCTGGTGATCGTCCATTATTACAACCGACCGGCGAACTTCGGCACGGCGGCGGTGAGCACCGTGCAAGGCTATCTGCGCAGCACCATTATGAATACGCTGGGATTCGGCCTCATCAAACCTGTCAACATCTACATCTATAGCAACAGAGCCGATTTTCTCGCCGGCGCGCAACCCACCGACAAGGCGGAAACCGCCGCCTTTGCCGTGCCAAGCCAGAGCACCATCTACATCCCGCTCTCGGCCATCCCCTCAGATGACGCGGATTCCGTGTTGCCGCACGAGTTGACGCACATCGTGTTTCACCAGCACGAAGATATCGGCCACATTGAGAGCAAATATTTTCGTTTCTTCCCACTCTGGCTGGACGAAGGGCTGGCTGAGCATGATGTCTTGCCCGGTACCTCATACGATCAATTCGATACGGAAAATCTGCGGGCGGCGGTTGCCGCCGGTCAGGTTGTCAATCTCTTTCAGCAATTCGACTTCAATTACCCCTCGGATCCCAACACGAACGCGCTGTGTTACGCCGAGGCACGCTCATTCATCGGCTACCTCATCAACGTTTATGGCCAGGCGAAATTCCACCAGTTCCTGCTCGACATCAAGGACGGGGAGTTGCTGATCGCCGCCGAAAAAGATTTTGGCCCGGATCTGCAAACGTTGCAGGACCAGTGGCGTGTCACCATCGGCACGTTTCCGCTGGGCCACGACGCCGGCAATCCTGTCACGGTTCCGTCTCCCATCGCCTACCAGCCGGGGCAGATCGATCCCATTGCGAGCCAGACGCAACCCTTCAATTTGGAAGGGCAAGACCAATTTTCCAGCGATGCCATCCGCATCGCCTTCTTGCTGATGGTGCTGGCGGCGGCCTCCGTTGCCGCAACGTGGTTCCAGGTGTTGCAGCGTCGCCAGCGTGCCGCTGCCGTGCAAGCTGCCGAGGCCCTGTTGACCTTCAGCCGCCCCGCGACGGACTATCCGCTCCTTCCCGGCTATGGCAGCAACATGCCATCCTCGCCCGCTGGCGCGCCGTCCGGGAGTGTTTTTCCCGGCTCCGCTGAGCAGGAGGGCCAGACGCGCGTTACCGCGCCCGCGCGAAAAACTGAACTGCCGCGGGTGCGCTGGGCCGAGATGGCGGCGGTTGTCCTGGTGCCGCTCGTCGTGCTGATGAGCGAGTTGGTCATTAAACCATCTTTTGAATGGAGCCAGTCGTTCCGCACCGCCGAGGTGGTGGCCGCTGTCGGCGTGGCAGCGCTGCTCGCTCTGGCGGTCTTCGCCAGCGTGCAGCATCGGCTGGCCATCGCGCACGTGGCGGGCGTCCTCGTTGCCGTTGCCACCCTCGTCGCCGCGCAGATCCAGATGGGAGCGGCGGGCAAAGCACAGGGCGATGCCTATGAGGCGCATGGTGCCTATGCGCTGGCGATCAGGGTCTTTCAAGATGCTGGCGTGGGCGGGGCAGATCTGGCGCGGGTGCAGGGCGAGTGGGGCGCGCGGGCCATGCAAGCGCAGGATTACGGCACCGCCGTCATGCACCTGCGCGCCGCCGTCACAGCGAACCCCAGCGCGCAGAGCTATCGCACCGCGCTGCTGCAAGCGGTGAATGCCTGGGGGCAGGCGCTGATCGCCGCGCAGCAGTTCAACCAGGCCGCGCAGATCTATCAAGGTCAACTGCATTCGCCCACCTGCGACAGCGCATGCAGCGCGGCCATGCAAAACGACCTGGGCGAACTGCATCTTGACCAGGCGGATCTGCTGTTGCTGGAAAACAACCCCACTAGCGCGATGGCGCAGATAAACCTGGCAGCCACGCAATATCCCGCGACCCCGGCGGCGGCATCCGCCAAATTCATCCTCAGCAGCAAGGGTGATCTGCTCAGCGCGGGCATCATGGCGGGCGAGAATGGCGACAACGCCGCCATGAACGTGCTGTTATTGCTGGCAATGGCACAGCATCCGGGCAGCGCGTCGGCGGCAGAGGCCACTGAAGTGCCGGAATTGGTGACGGGCACCGTCACCGACGCGCATGGCAGCGCCGCCGGGGATCGCCTCTTCTTCGCCGGCTTCCCCGACCGCGCTGATGCGCTCAAATTCCTGACCACCAACTCGCCCATCGATGCCAGCGTGGTCAAAGTCGCCACCACCATCGCACCGGATGGCAGCTTTGCCGCGCGCTTGCAACCGGGCTACTGGTATCTCCCCTTCTGGGACGACCCAACCCAGGCCAATAACGACTATTTCAATTCTTCTTCTGCGCCAAGCCAGAGCGTATTTATGGTTCAGCCGTTCGTGCCGTTGAACCTCGCCCCCATCACGGGCAGTTAGGTTCTGTGCGCCAAACTCCTCACCGGCATCCCGTGCCGGTGGGGCGTTTGTGTGCCTGCACCACCAAAAATCCTTCATGGACTCTTATCCAAGATTTTGAAACAGGGCTGGCAGATCCTCGCTTCACATGCCCGCGCTCTACGAGATTCGGCGTACACTATGGAGTGGGTAATGGGCACAGGAACCGTTAGACGACACGCCGTTGGCCAGAATCGCCGGGAACCGTCTCATGAGCAAGAAGCGCCATTATCATCAAACACGCCGGGCCAGTTCGGCTGCCGAGACGCGCCGGCGCATCATCGCTGCCGCCCGCGAGCGGCTGACCGCTGCTCCGCTGCACAACGTCAGCCTGGACGAAATCGCCGAACGGGCGGATGTCGCGCGCTCGACCATTTACACCATCTTTGGCTCGCGCGCCAGATTGCTGGATGCCGTCGCGGAAGACCTGCTGGCGCGGGGCGACTTCGCCGCGCTGGAAAACGCCTTGCGCCAGCCGGATGCCATCGCAGCGCTGGCCGCGTTTGTTCGCGAGTGCGCGCGCCTTTACGCGGAGGAACACGCCGTGGAACGCGCCTTGCTGGCGCTGGCCGCCATCGACCGTGATGCTGCGGGAGCCGCGCAACGCCTCAACACGGGCCGCGCCGAGGGCATGGCCGCGCTGGCGCAGCGCCTGCACGCGCAACACCGCCTGCGCGAGGATGTGTCACCCCTGCTCGCCGCCGACATCCTGTGGCTGCTGACCAGCTTCGAGACCTTCGATCAATTCTTCGCCGGGCGCGGCCTGTCTGCCTGTGAAACCGCCGACCGGCTGATCATGCTGGCCGAACGGTCGCTGTGCCGCGAACCGGTCCCACCATAATGTCACAGCAGGCAGTGATAGCTGAAGAAGAGAAAAGAGCACGAAGAAACCCCGCTTTATGAGCGGGGTTCAAGCCGGCTGGGGTACTAGGATTCGAACCTAGACTAACTGATCCAGAGTCAGCCGTCCTACCATTAGACGATACCCCAAAGCAGGTAAAGCAACAAGAGGCTCATGCTCAGCCACAGCCAGCATATCATATTGAGGATGGATTGGCAAGAGGCGGGCGGCAATAAAAGGGCAGAGCATGCTCCCAGACGGGGGAATGATGAAGAACAGCCAGGGAAATCGCGCAGAAATGCGCTTGCCCATATCACGATAAGAAAGATTGTGCTATAACGGGTGCAGCGGGAGATGTGATTGGAAAGAAAGGATGAGCGGCATCATGACGGCAGCGGATGAAGGCATGCGCATCGCTGAGGGCATCTATGGTTATGAGGTCGAGGGCCAAGCTCGAGCCAGCGAAGTGTGGCGCATGACGCGGTTGGGCGACGAGCGCGTGCATGTGCAGGCATTGTTGCGCACCGAACAACGCATCATCTATGGCATGGATCTCACCCTGGACGCGCAGGGGCAACCTGAGACGCTGACCGCGCGGATGGAACAGCAGGGCGAGGTGCGCGCATCATTCTCCTTTGTGGAGGGCACCGTGCAAGGGCAGATTCAGCGCCCGCAGGGGGGCACGCCGGTTCACCTCAACCTGCCCGCCGGCGCGGTGCTCTTTCCCGCATCCATCGCCATGCGCATGCTCATCGGGCGCGCGCTCCATCTGGAAACCGACGCCGAGCAGCCGTTGACCCTGTGCGTCATTCCCGTGCTGGATGTTGCCGCGCAGCCGCTGATGCCGCATCTCGTCGGCGCACAAGCCTCCGTCCTCGGCCCCGAAACGGTCGATCTGCTCATGGCGGAAACCCCTGCCACACGCGTCCTCATCGAATGGCCGAATCACCCACCACAGCATGCCTGGTTTGATGGGCATCGCTTCCCCGTGCAGTGGTGCTGGGTCAGCCATGAAGCCGATGGTGGCAGCATCTCCCATGAGTTCAGCCTCACGCGCTATGCCTGGCACGCAACCTGAACAATCTGAGAATGCCCTCAGTTCACGAAAGAAAGCAGCGCCGTCAGAGGCCTTCCGTGGCATAAGCGCGGTGGCCCTTCACTCGTTGAGGGAGGGCATCAGGAACCCATCAGACCATTCCTGCGACACGACGCTCAGATGAGCGCGCGCCTTGCGCCGCAACAGCGCGTTGATGCGCGCTTCCATCAGCCCCAACTCCACCGGCTTCGCGATAAAATCATCCGCGCCCAGCGCCAGGCCCGAGCGCACCTCGTGTGCCGCTGCATGCGCAGAGACGATGATGATGGGCAGCCGCGCGGTTTGCCGTTGGCGGCGCAACGAGCGAATCAGCTGCATCCCGCCCTGTGACGGCAGGGTGGGATCAATCAGCAGCAGATCCGGCGTGCGATGGGCCATCATTGCCAGCCCTTCGCCAGCGGTCGTTGCCACCCACACGCGGAACCCGCGCCGGCGCAGAAAACCGGCCAGCACCTCGCGCTCCGCCGCGTCGGCATCGACAATCAAAAGATGCCCGCGATAACCACGAGCGCTGTTGTTGGGTTCGCGACATGTAATCAGCCGCAAAAACGTTGGGTGCCCCGGCTCTGTCACTGTCACCGAATCATCTTCCTGGTCGGGAAGTGCGGAGCTTATAGAATGGGGAAGGACGAAGAGAGATCGCATGGTGCCTCCTCTGCACACATAAGCGTGCCTGCTACAAAAAACCAGGGACCTTCTTGGCCCTGTGCGCATCATATCGACTCCACGCCCGCCAGGTTCAGGGTCCTTCGGCCACAGATTTTGCGGATTGTTGCCAGGATCAGGCACAAGAAGAAGAATATTTGTTCGAGACATGCTATACTGTCAGGGTACAATCCTGTGCGAACGGATTATCAAGGAGACGGAGAGCGTCATGCAAATCGATTCCATCATCGTCTGCGCCACCAGCGAGTATGAGGTGAAACGCCTGCTCAAAGAGGGCGGCGAGGTGTGGCAACATGTGGGCCAGCGCGCTCAGGGACAAAAATTGCGCTGGCAGCACTCATTGATCAAAATCCCCGTAACCACTGCCCTGCGGCTGGGTCTCATCATCAGTGGTCCTAAGAACAAACAAATTGTTAGCGCATAAGCGGAGCAGATCGCTCCAAACCGCTGGCACGCTCAATGCTCATGCAAGTTGCTCTAGCCCACAACAATTCGCAAAGCCGAGCCGGGAGGTTGCGCTCCCGGCGTGCTGGACACGCTCACCTTGCCATCATCAGCTCATTTTCCCACTGCCACCAGCGTCCCCAGCATCAGCGGCATCTGCACCACTGTCTGGCCGGTGCTCTGTTTGGGGGCCGGCACATGCGCGAAGACGCCGTGATACATATTCACGGCATGGATGTCTGACAGTGGCCAGGCGACAAAGGATGCCTTGCCGACGATCTCCTGGAAAGTGATGGGGCCGAAAATGCGCGAATCATCGCTGACCTGCCGGTTGTCGCCCATCACCCAATATTGATTGGGTCCCAGCGTGATCGTCTGCGTCTTGCACTGCGCGGCATTCTCGATCAGTTGAGCGGTCACATAGATAGTGCAATTATCCTCGGTTGTTACATATGGCTCGTTCAGTCGCACGCCGTTGACGGCGACATAATTGGTTCCAAGTGTGATGGTGTCGCCGGGCAGCCCGATGAGACGTTTGATATAGAAATCCTGTGGCGCTGTCGGCGGATGCAAGATAATCACGTCGCCACGCTGCGGCTTGCCAAATAGATATGCCAGCTTATTGGTAATGACGGATTGATTCGTAAAGAAATTCGGTTGCATGCTTGGCCCATCAATCGAATGCGTCTCGACTGTCAGGCGAATTGCCAGAAAGATGACGGCGACGAGGATCACCATCTCGATGAGATCGCGCATTTGCGTCTTTTGGCGCGCTTGCTCCGGCGGGATCGCCTTTTTCACCGGCTTTCCGAGTGTTTTGGCTTCCTGCGGCTGCGGTTTGGTCTCGGTTTGCATAGCTCCCACATACCTCTACATCAACACACGCTCCATTTGTCTTTGTATTGTACCACTCTCGCGCCACGCGAGCGCAGCATGCCGCCGTTCGTACCACTCCTGTGCGATACTAACAGGGTGAGACTGATTGGAGCGCAGAAGAGGAGCAAAGACTGATGACGACCCCCGCGCCCCGCATGGGGCATCCTTTTTACATGTATGATGAAGTGCAGGCCCAGCCCGAAGCCCTGCGCGCCGCGCTGGCGGCGGATGGCGCGCAACGCGATCACATTGCGCGGGAACTGGCGAATACGCAGCAATTGACCGAGGCCGTCACCATCCCCGGCTTTTTGTTGCCGTCGTTTGTCGGGCGCGGGCGCGTGCTGTTGAGCGGATGCGGCACGGCGTATCATGCCGCGCTCAGCGGGGCGGACTGGTTCCGGCGCATCACGCAAGGCGCGCTGGAAGTGCAAGCCGTGCAAGCCTTCGAGTTTGCCCGCTACGCACCTGGCAAGCCCCGCACGCATGATGCCTTCCTGGCGCTGAGCCATTCCGGCACAGCCTCGGCCACCATCGCCGCCGCCCGCCGCGCCAAAGAGGAAGAGGGAATGTACACCGTCGCGCTCACCGCCGCGCCACAAAGCCCGCTGGCGCAGGTCTGCGACGAGACGCTCATCACCACGACAGCCTCCACCGTCGCCGCGACTTATACCATCAGCCACCTGACCATGCTCACTGTGCTGGCCGACCTCGCGCGGCGCACGGCGGAACACCTGCGCAGCTCGCGCGAGGTGGCGCTGGATCTCGTGGATGATATCGCGGCATTTCCCGACCTTGCTGCTGCCGCGCTGGCACAGGAAGATCGCTTTCACCAGATCGTTGACGCCCTGCCGGAGATCAATCAAGCGGTCTTCGCTGGTGGTGGGCCGAACTGGCCAACAGCAAAAGAAGGCGCGCTGAAAGTGCGCGAGGCGGCCTATCTGCCCGCCGCCGGCTTCGAGATCGAAGAGATCCTGCACGGCCCGCTGGCCTCATTCGATGAAAAAACGCTCGCCGTGCTGATCGTCCCCTCCGGCGCGGGGCGCGGTCGTGCGCCGGACATCCTGAAGGCGCTGCGCCAGATCGGCGTGACAACCATCGCATGTGGATCGTCGGGAGATGAGGAGTTGGCGGCATTGGCCGATCATGTTGTCGAGATTCCCTTGTGCGCCGAGGCGTTCAGCGTCATCCCTGGCACTGTTTTTGTGCAAGAGATAGCCTATTGGCTGTCGCTGCGGCGCGGGGGCAATCCAGATCTCATTCGCAAGGAAGATCCGCGCTGGGCCGCCGCTCGCCAGCAATACACTCGCTGATCGTCTTTCATTCATTTTCGATAGGAGCCATCGCACCCATGACCATCTATGCCTCAATTCTTGCCGGCGGCAGCGGCACGCGGCTTTGGCCGCTCAGCACGAAGATGAAGCCCAAGCAATTCCTGCCGCTGGCCGGCGAACGCACCATGCTGCAGGCCACCGTTGATCGACTCGCACCCATCGCCCCTATCGAGCAGACCTATATCGTTACCTTCGAGAAATATCGGCAGATCGTGCAAGAGCAACTGCCCGATCTGCCGCCGGACCATATCATCGCAGAGCCTTCCGGTCGCGGCACGGCGGCATCCATCGGTCTCGCCGCCACCTTCATCGCCGCGCGCGACCCACAGGCCGTCATGGGGTCGTTCACCGCCGACCATCTCATCACGAATGAAACGGCTTTTCTCAATGCCTTACGCTTCGCGGAAAACGTGGCGCGCGAGGGGCATCTGGTGACGCTGGGCATCACCCCCACCTATCCAGAGACCGGCTATGGTTACATCCAGCAAGGGCAACTGCTCGCTGAAAATGGTGACGGCCTCGCGGCCTTTCGCGTGCAACGGTTCGTGGAAAAGCCGAAACGCGAGATCGCGCAGAGTTTCTTGGAATCCGGCGGCTATGCGTGGAATGCCGGCATCTTCGTCTGGCGCGTGGATCGCATTCTGGACGAGATTCGCCGCTATGTTCCTCAGGTCGCTGAAGTGCTGGACGCCGTCGCGCAGGGCATCCGCCAGGGACGCGCGGAAGAGGCGCTGCAAGCGGCATGGCCGGCGTTGCACGACACCATCACCATTGATTATGGCGTGCTGGAAAAAGCGCAAGATATCGCCGTCATCCCGGTGGATATCGGCTGGAATGACATCGGCAACTGGGCGCAGATCGCCACGCTGCATCCCACCGACGAGCACCGCAACAGCGCGCGCCTGCATGAACAAGCGCGCCATATCGCTGTCGAGACGCGCGACACCTTCGTCTATTCCACAACTGGGCGCGTCATTGCCACTGTCGGCCTGGAAGGCTTTGTGGTTGTTGACACCGGCGACGCGCTGCTGATCTGCCCGAAAGATCGCGTGCAGATGGTCAAACACATCGTCGAGGCGTTGAACGGCGACGATTGACGAGCAGAGCGCCGGTGCCGCTGGCTGCTGTGGCCGGGGCAGATGATAAGGCGATCTCCCTGTTGTATCAGCAAGATGAATTGCCGGGCCACCATCAGTCGGGCATGCACCATCAAGAAGCGATGATGACGGGCGGCGCGCTGGCACAGCAGGCACGCCCGCCACTGACGGCTTTCATTCTGAATGCTATTCCACCACGCTGATCCGCCGGCAATTTCATGTCATGCGCCGCAAACTCAGGCATAATGCGCGGAAATTTCCCGCGATTTCTAGGCAAAATCATCCGATTCATGTTATGATGAAGAAACACCATAGAGTGTTGTAGTGGCAATCACCTGAGAGGAGCAAGCAAGCCTATGAGAGTCTTTCCCGCTGATCGCATCCGCAACGTCGCGCTCATTGCGCATGGTGGGTCCGGCAAAACGTCACTGGCTGATACCGCCCTGTTTGATGCCGGCGCGGTAACGCGCATCGGGCGGGTGGATGATGGATCGTCCGTCGTGGATGTGGATCCCGATGAAGTCAAGCGACGCACAACACTCTCCCTCAAAGTGGTGCCACTGGAATGGCGCGATACCAAGATCAACCTGCTGGATACCCCCGGTGACACCGAGTTCATCGGCGAGGTGAAAGCCGCCTTGCGCGTGGCGGATGGCGCGGTGATGCTGGTGACGGCGGAAAAAGGCGTGGAAGTTGGCACCGAGATGACCTGGCGCTATGCCGAGGAACGCAACATCCCGCGCATGATCTTCGTCACCAAGCTCGACCGCGAAAACACCAGTTTCGACCGTGCGCTGGAATCCCTACGCGAGCATTTCGGCAAGCGCATCGCGCCGCTGCACGTGCCCATCGGCTCCGTCGCGTCCTTCCGGGGCGTGGTGGATCTCTGCGCCGGCAAAGCGTATATCTATGAGAATGGCAAACCCACGCCGGCGGCTATCCCCGCCGAGGTGGCGGATCAAGTCGCGGCCTATCGTGAGCAATTGGTGGAAGCCGCCGTCGAAAGCGACGACGAGCTGATGATGAAATATCTCGATGGTGAAACCATCAGCGACGAAGAACTGTGCAACGCAGTGAAGCTGGGCGTCAGGCAGGCACAACTGGTGCCGGTGCTGGCTGGTTCCATCACCAAGAACATCGGCGTGCAAACCGTGCTGGATGCCATCGTAGACTATTTCCCCACTGCCGCAGACACTAACCTGGCGGTGCAGACCGAAGCGGCGCTCAACGGCTCGCTGGCGGCGCTGGTCTTCAAGACGACGGTGGACCCCCAGCGCGGGCAGATCTCCACCTTCCGCGTCTATAACGGCACGCTGAAACCCGACAGCCATACCTGGAACGAACACACCCACACGGATGAGCGCCTGGGCCAGTTGTTGCTGATTCGCGGCAAGCAGCAAGAGGTCTATACCGAGGTGCCGGCGGGGGATATCGCCTGCGCGGTGAAGCTCAACAACACCCACACCGGCGATACGCTCAGCACAAAGGAGCATCCAGTGGAGTTGCCGGGGATTGATTTCCCGAAGCCGGCATACACCACCGCCATTGTGCCCAAGAGCAAGAACGACCTGGATAAACTGGGCAATGCGCTCAGCCGCATCATCGAAGAAGACCCGACGATCCACGTGGAGCGCGACCAGGAGACTGCTGAGACGCTGATCTCCGGCGTGGGCGAATCGCATGTGGATATCACCATCGAGCGCATGCAACGCAAGTTCGGCGTCGAGGTCGAAAAGCACGACATGCACGTGCCGTACCGCGAGGCCATCCGCAAGCCGGCCAGCGCCAACGGTCGCTTCAAGCGCCAGAGCGGCGGTCACGGCCAGTTCGGCGACGTGACGCTGAATATCGAGCCGCTGCCGCCGGATGACGAGCGTGATTTCGTCTTTGAAAACAAGATCGTTGGCGGCGTGGTCCCCAAAGAATATGTCCCCGGCGTGGAAAAAGGCGTGCGCGACGCGCTGAAAAAAGGCTTCCTCGCCGGCTACCCGATGATCCACGTCAAGGTGGCACTGGTGGACGGCAAATATCACCCGGTGGACTCGTCGTCGCAAGCGTTCGAGGTCGCGGCATCCTATGCCATGCAAGAGGCCGTGCCAAAAGCCAACCCCGTGCTGCTGGAACCGGTGATGAACGTCAGCATCGTCGTCCCCGACACCTATATGGGTGATGTCACCAGCAACCTCAACACCAAGCGTGGGCGCGTGCAAGGCATGGAAACGCTGGGCAACGGCTACACACGGGTCAACGCCATCGTGCCGATGGCCGAGATGCTCCACTACTCGCGCGATCTGCGCTCCATCACGCAGGGGCGCGGCACCTTCTCCATGACGTTTGATCATTACGAAGAAGTGCCGCCCAACGTGCAGCAACAGATCATCGATGCTGCGAAGAAGGAATAAGCCTCATTCTCGACATCGCAACATTAAAGAGTCAGGACGGGAACGCGAAGGCCTCGAAGCGAATAAGAAGATCGCGAAGAAATTTTGAAGTTGTCTCGATCATGACTATCAGGGAAACGACACTACGTGACCCTCAAAAATCTTCGCGTTCTTCATACCTTTCGCGGCCTTCGCGTCTCGTCCCCTTCTTTTATCCCCGGCTGTAAAGCGGCATGATGACGTAGAGATAATCATCGTTGCCGAGCGGGCGCACCAGGCCGGGCGACTGCGACGTGTTCAGTTCCAGCGAGATCTCCGGCGTGTCGATGACGGCCAGCACGTCGCTGAGATATTTGATGTTGAAAAGGATATTGACGGCGGGACCATCGACGGTGGCATCCACCGTGCCGGTGGAATCGCCCAGTTCGTCGTTGGTGGCTTGCAGCGTCACCACGCCGGGCGTCAGCCCTTCCTGACCGGGGGTGACGGCGACTTTCACCGTATTGCTGGCGGATTCGCTCTTGGCGAAGAGCGAGGCCACCCTGGCAGCGGCGCGCAGCTTGTCGGTGGGAATGACCACGCGCGTCTCGAAGCCCTTGGGGATGATGGCCTCATAGTTGGGGAATTGCCCTTCGATCAGGTGCGACACCATCTCCACGCCGGGCGCGCGAAAAACAAGTTGGTTGCGCGCCGATGAGGTGAAAACTTCAACCGATCCCTCCGACGGAAGGATCTTGCTCAATTCGTTCAGCGTGCGCGCCGGAATCAGCAGATCTTCTGAGCGATCTTCCGCGCCGGGCAGCGCGGTGGTGCGCACCGCCAGGCGATAGGTGTCGGCGGCGGCGAAGGTGAGCTTGCCCCCACGCGTCCGCGCCAGCACGGCGGTGAAGACCGGGCGGGCGTCGTCCTGCGCGGCGGCGAAGGTCGTCTGGGCGATCATGCTGCGCAACTCGCCGACATCCAGCACCAGCGGCTTTTCGCTGCCCTCGATCTGCGGGATGGCCGGAAATTCGCCGGGGTCCATGCCGCGAATGTTGGCTTCGCTGGTGCCGCCACGCACGCGCACACCCGGCGTCTCGCCCGGCAGCGGCCCCAGCTCGATCTCCCCGGCCTCCAGCGCGTTGACGAAATCCGTCAGCAGCTTGGCGGGCACAGTGGTCGAACCTTCTGCTTCAATCTTCGCCGGCACGCGGCAGGTGATGGCGATCTCCAGATTGGTGGCGGAAAGGCGCACGTGGTCGCCCTCGGTGGTCAGCAGCAGGTTCGCCAGCACGGGCAGCGTGCTGCGGGTGGAAACCGCGTGCCCCACCATCGCCAGGCCTCGGCTCAATTCTTGCCGCTTGCAGGTCATCTTCATGGAATGATGTCTCCTTGCCTCGCGCCCGATCGACGCTTGTTTGGCTTTGTTCTTTCAATCGATAATGCCTTTATTCTATGATAGTCGTGTGACAATGGATGGAAATCTGCAAGAAGTACCAGGAGTCAGTACCATGTCTGAACATGCTGCCGGTGATGCTTTTGAACTGGAGCGCGACGAGGTGGTGGTCATCGAAACCAATCTGGATAACGTCACCGGCGAGCTGTTGGGCTGGTTGATGGAGCGGTTGATGGCAGCGGGCGCGTTGGACGTGAGTTACACCGCCATACAGATGAAAAAGAATCGCCCCGGCACGCTGACGCGCGTCATCGCCCGCCCGGAAGATGCCGAGCGGCTGGCGGCACTGGTGGTGCGCGAAACGCCGACGCTGGGCGTGCGCCTGATGCCGATGCGACGTCTGATCGCCGCCCGCCGTCAGGAAACGCTGGCATCGCCCTATGGCCCTGTCACCGTGAAGCTGAAGCTGCTGGCCGGCACCGTTGTCAGTGCCGCGCCGGAATATGACGATTGTCGCAGGCTGGCCGAGGCGCATAGCATTCCTTTAGGCGAGATGACCGAGCGGTTAGAGCGCTGGTTGCGCGAACATTACCCTGACCTTGCCGCTTCTGATCCTGCCGAGGAGAACGAGGCAGTGAGGCATCATTCGCGCTTGAATATGCCTGAGAACGGGAGAAAGAAAGAGGCATCCATGCAGCTTATTCGTGTCACCACCAGGGTGCGTGACCAAGAGGAAGCGTTGCGCTATTATACCGAGCAACTGGGTTTCGTGAAGCGTGCCGACCTGCCGATTCCAGGCATGCGCTGGCTCACCGTCGCGCCATCGGAAGAATCGGCGGTGGAGATCGTCTTGCAACCGGCGGACTGGTTCCAGGGTGAAGAGCGCCAGCGCCATCTGGATCTGGTGGGCAAAGATCCCACTGTGGTTTTCCAGGTTGCGGACTGCCAGGCCACCTATGAGACGCTGTCAGGGCGCGGCGTGGAATTTTCTCAGCCGCCCACGAACAAGGGCTATGGCATTGAGGCTGTTGCGCAAGATCTCAACGGCAACTCGCTGGTGTTCCTGCAACTATAGTCGCTTGCGGAAAGCATCGCGGTCTTCGGGGCGGCTCTGGATGGTGTTGTCGCCCCAGACCAGATCTTGCCGCACGGTGACGCGCTTGCCGTCGGGCACGTCGTTGTTCAGGATGACGCTGGGGCCGACGAAGGCGTTGCGCCCGATGACCACGCCGGGCATCAGCGAGGCGTTGATGCCCACGCGCGTGCCGGAGCCAATGATCTGCCCCAGCTTGTTGCGCCCCGTGCTGATGCGCTCGCCTTTCACCCGCGCCTTGATGATGCCTTCATCCAGCCGCAAGTTGCCGGTGACGGTGCCGGAGCCAAAGCTGACGTTGCTGTCGATGACCGAATCCCCGACGTAGTTGGTGTGGAACCACACGTCGTCGCCGAGCCAACTGCGCGCCACCTCGGTGCTGTATCCGATGATGCAGCGCGCGCCCGTCATGGACTCGCGCACCAGCGCGTTATTCCCCAGGATCGTCCCCGGCCCGATGTAGGCCGGCCCCAGCACGGCAGCGCCGGGAAACAGGCGTGCGCCCTCGGCCACAATCACGTTGCCGCGCACGCTCGCGCCCTCCGCGATCTGCGCGCTGGGGTGAATATTTTGCCCGCTGATGCTGTGCAGCAGCAAATCCATGATATCCAACATGTGCCAGGGATATTTCAGTGCGGCGGCTGGCGCGAGATGCGGCAGCGCCAGCGCGGGATGCCGCGCCATCAGCGCCGTCAGGGCACGCTCATAGCGGTCGCCTGGGTCGCCCGCTTCAGCCTCCGCCAGCGCGGCGGCGAACTTGCCCGCATTGGGAAGAATGTGCGCCACCAGCGTCACCCACCGGCTGGGCGCGTTGCCCTCGCCCGGCTTTTCCACGATGCCACGCACCCCAAACGGCTGCTGCCCATCGATCTCGCCCGGCTCTGCGGGGATGAGGTAGCCGCCGGGAAAATACGCTTCGTGGCGCTGCGCGGCGATAAAGATGGCATCCGGCTGTGTTGCGGCCTGCGCCAGCGCGGCAGAATGAAAGACGGGGTCCAGCAGGTCGTGTGCCTGAGTGAGATAGACGGACGCATCGGGGGCGACGCTGCCCAGCGCGCGGGCGGCGGCATCACCCATCCCTAACGGTTCGGGTTGCACCACGAAGCGCACTGCCACGTCACCCGGCCCCTGCGCGCATTCGGCGCGGATCGCCTCATCGTTGTGCGGCCCGGTGACGACCACCATCTCGCGCACCCCGGCCTGGTGCAACAGGCGGATATGCCGCAACAGCAGCGATTGCCCCATGAAGCGCTGCAATGACTTATCGCCCAGCGGGCGCAGGCGCGAACTTTCGCCCCCCGCCAGGATGATCGCCGTCAGCATCGTGTTTCCTCTGATCCGAGATATGGGATTGGGAGTTTCGCTCGTTTCTTCTTGCCATTATAGATCATGAGCATGCGCCGAGTTGGCGAGCGGCACGCGATTGCGGATGGTGGGAGTAGAGCGAGAGGGCGCGGCGTACCTCGCCCGCTTTTCCCCTCGCTGGACGTTGCGCCCAGGCTGTGCTACACTGCAAAAGTAACCATTTCTGAAATCCAGAGCAGGAGCGAATCCCTCGTGGCACCCTTTGTTCCGATCTTGATCATGATGGGGCTGGCATTCGCCTTCGTGGTGCTGGTGACGATTGTCACCTTCATTCTCGGCCCCAAGAAGCCGACTCCCCAGAAGAACGCGCCTTATGAGTGCGGCATCAGCGAGATCACACCGCCGCAACGGCGCTTCCCCATCAAATATCTGGTGACGGGCATGCTCTTCATCATCTTCGACATCGAGGCAGCGTCGCTGGTGCCAATGGCGGTGCTGATGAAGCGACTGGGCGTCACGGGGTTGATCGAGCTGGTAACGTTTATCGCCATCCTGCTTGTCGCGTTTCTCTACGTCTGGCGCAAGGGAGCCTTCACATGGGAATAAACCCCGACCAGCAGCCGCAACTCATTCAGGTGCAAACCAATCCCTGGGAGCCGGTGCAGGTCTATAGCAATACGCAAACGCCGCGCCTGGCGCGAGGGGTGCATAACCACTCGGCCAACGTTCTTTTGACGCAGGTGAATAAACTGGTGGACTGGGGGCGCAGCGCATCGCTGTGGCCCGCGCTCTTTGGCTTGGCGTGCTGCGCTATCGAGATGATGGCCACCTCGGCCTCGCGCTTCGACCTCGCCCGCTTCGGCGCGGAAGTCTATCGTGCCAGCCCCCGCCAGGCGGATCTGATGATCGTGGCCGGGCGCGTCTCGGTGAAGATGGCCCCCGTCATCCGCCAGATCTATGACCAGATGCCCGAACCGAAGTGGGTGATCTCGATGGGCGCATGCGCCTCGTGCGGCGGCGTCTTCAACAATTACGCCATCGTGCAGGGTGTCGATAAAATCATCCCCGTGGATGTCTTTGTGCCGGGCTGCCCGCCCACGCCGGAGATGCTGCTTTATGGCTTCAACCAGTTGCAAGAGAAGATCCGCCAGGGCATCCCGAACCCGCCCGACCCGATGGCGGCGAAGTGATCGCCCGCGCAGGGCCGCAAGGGGAAGCGGTTCGCCATCTCGCGCAGTGAGCGAGGGGCAAGAAGATCGCATGGCGCGGTGAGCAAGGGGAAGCGGTTCGCCATCCCACGCAGTGACATGAGTCATCCCGAATTTTAGGGGAAACAACGAGAGACCGCCTTGGCATAGACTGGAGTCAGTAATGAACCAGTAGCCAGAGGAGGTCTCTTCGTATGCAACCA
>JAJPKG010000484.1 GCA_021323815.1 Pseudomonadota bacterium | reverse complement strand
GGATGACAACGGCAGCATAATGGCCCCCTGGTGTTCAGTTTTTGTGTTATCTTAGCAGGGAGCGGCCAGAGCGTCAAGCACCCGGATGCGTACTTGATTTTCCAGGGCTGAGAGGATTATAATCGTCATATTATCAACCAGCTACAGCTTTTTTCGGGGGCAAAGCATGCGCTATAGCAAGACGCACAAACAACAGACGCATCAGCGCATCGTGGGAATGGCGGCGCGACGCTTCCGGCGCGAAGGAATCGCCGGCGTAGGCGTCAGCGATTTGATGCAATCCCTGGAATTAACGCATGGGGGCTTTTACGCCCATTTCACCAGCAAGCAGCAGTTGATCTTGGAAGCGCTGCGGGCGGGATTCGCCGAGAGCGCGGCGCATTGGGCGCGGGTGAGCGCGCGGGCCGGAAAAGATGGGGCGTTGCGGGCGATGGTGGAACGCTACCTGTCACCCTTGCATCGTGACACCCCCGAACGCGGCTGCATGGTGCCCACCCTGGCACCCGAAATGCCCCGCCAGCGCGGCGAGGTGCGTCACGCCTTCACGGAAGGGCTGCGTGAATTCGTGGCGCAGACGGCGGAACACATGCCGGGCGAGACGCCCCAACAGCGAGCAGCGCAGGCGCAGATGCTGCTGGCCGGATTGGCCGGCACCATGCTGCTGGCCCGCGCGGTGGACGATCCCGCCTGGAGCGATGCTCTGCTGGCGCTGGGACGCCGGTTTTTCAGCGATCCTGAGACGCTCAAGCGCGTTGCTGGCGATAGCGCACATATGCCGCCGCGCCGATGAGGCCGCCATCGTCGCCAAGCTGGGCGGGAACGATGCGCGTCATCTCCGCCGGGCGCTGAAAGGCCCGCGCCTGCACCGTCTGGAGGATCGGCTCAAAAAGGAGCGGTCCGGCATTGATCAAACTGCCGCCGATGACGATGGCTTCGGGATTCAGCGCATGGATCAAGTTGGTGCAGCCGAAGCCGATGGCCGTGCCGGCATGCTGGAACAACGCGTGCGCTTCGGGATCGCCCTCTTCGGCGGCTTGCGCCACATCGCGAGCGCTGACGCGGGGTGCTGCCTCAACAGCGGGCGCGGGGGATTGATCGCCTTGCGGTGGATGTTGCGCCAGATAGGCTTGATGCGCTTTGAGGATGGCCTGGCCGCCGCCGGAAGCGATAAGCGCGTTGGCATCGCGGGCAATGGCCGTGCCTGAGGCGAATGCTTCCAGGCAGCCCACATGACCAATGCCGCAGCGGGGCGCGTCGGGCGACATGGAAAGATACATATGCCCGATCTCCCCGGCGGTGCCGCTCGTGCCATCCACGATGGTGTTCCCAATGATGATGCCGCCGCCGATGCCGGTGCTGACGGTCATATAGATCATGTCATGGGTGCCGCGCCCCGCGCCATACAGGTGTTCGGCCAGGCCGGCCAGGGTGGCGTCGTGGCCCAAAAACACCGGAAGAGCACCATTGAACTGGCGCTGCACCTCGTCGCGCAACGGCACGTTTTCCCAGCCGCGCAGGTTCGGCGCTTCATAGACGATGCCGGCAACCGGGTCCAGCGGGCCGGGCGCGCTGATGCCGATGCCACCAATGTCGCTCAGCCCCACCTCGGCCAACTCCAGCGCCTCATGAATCGCCTTGGAGATGACGGCGATGACGGCGGCGGGGCCTTCTGCTGCCGGCGTAGGATGGCTGACCCGCGCGACGATCTCATGCTCGCGCACCACTGCGGCGCGCGTCTGCGTGCCGCCGAGATCCACTCCCACCAGAAGGGGCGTGTTGGGCTGGCGCTGCGCCTGGGTCTCAGCCTGCGTCTCGGTCGCCGCCTGGGCCTCATTCACCGTCATCTGGCCCAATTGTGACAGCGCCAGCAAAGCAGGCAAGCGGTCAAAACGCGTATAGAGTTGCATGACATGACCCTCTTTGCCTAGAATGGGAAACCACACCAATCCATTCTATCACTTCAAACAAGACACTGTATGCTTCAGAATGTCTTGGGTTACAGATGGGTTTCATTGTAGATGAAATCACAATTGCGTTTCTGGATCATTTCTGGTCTATTTGACGTATTTTTCTGAAATGTGCCATCATAAAAGGGGATCGCTTTGGGCTTCGCTCTGGAAAGGCGGTTTGCTATGGTTATGTGGCTCCTTTTTGCAGCCGGAATGGTCCTCTTTTGCATCGGCGGCCTGGATGACCTCGCCGTTCTCCCTCTGCTAGGGCTACTTATGATTATGGTGAGCATTGCCGTAGGGGATCGCGCTTGCTAGCGGCAAGGCATCTCGGCGCAGTGCTTTCTCCTCAGACCGCCGGCAATGCGATGGCGGTCATGCCTCACATTGGCATGCAACTGGCGTGCATCCAGGCACGGGCGCGCTATAATGAAATACAATCATTTCACAACGTCGCCATGCCGCCTGAGGAGATCACCCCATGACCGCACCCCAACAATCCTTCACCCTGCCCACCGTCCACGTGCCGAATCCCGACCTGCTGGTGCAACAATCACGCCCGGTAGCCGAGGAATTGTATCAGGCCGTCGGCAATCAATATCTGGCATTTCGCCGCGAATATTTTCGCGATCCCCATGCCAGCCTGGCGACTGAGCCACCGCCGCATCCGGCACCGCACCAGACCGAAACGGCGAAGCTGGCCGAGAACGCGCTGAAAGTGGTGCCGCACGAGGTGCGCTCCGTGCCGATCATCGGCGATCTGATCACGCATTTGCAACGCGTGATCGACATCCACACCCTGACGGAAAACGAGTTGCTGACGTTGCACAACGTGGCGATGATCTTTCTGTATGGAACGCGCGACGGGCTGCAACCCTGGTATGTGGAATATCTGCTGGACGCGGCACACAAATTGAGCAACGTCACCGATCTCGACTATTTTATCACCTATCCCTGGCATGGGCTGTTTTACCTGCCACCGGAGCCGTTGAGCGCCTTCGACACGGCGGTGCGTACCGGCGATGTGGCCGGCATCGAGCGCGCGGTGTCGCATACGGCGGCGCAACTGATCACCGCGCTCAAAGATCCCTTCAAAGCGCAAGAGGATTTAGCGTTCGCGGGCGAAGGCGGCGAGCGGCGCAAGACGGTGTTCACGCTCAAAACGACGGCGGCCCTTGCCATTGGCGCATATCTGGCCATCGAGACGGTGCGCTCGCTCGTCGGGCCGCATCATGCAGCGGAACCTCCCAAACCCGTCATCGAGACGATCCCCAGCACCATGCAGCAATATCTCATCCCGCGTGACCAAGCGGGAGCCTAGAAAATCCCTGCTCGTAGGGTTCGATCTCCGGGTATAGCTCTGCCGTGCGCCGCTCCTTTCCACGCCGGCTTTGCGGCTGGCTGCGCTAATGCAGCAGCTTCAGCGTGTTGTCGGCGTCATCGACGAAATAGACGCCGGTGCCACCGGGACGAACGGCTAGCCCAAATAGCGCGCCCGCGCCCGGCGGGCTGCCGGAACTATCCAGCAGCCTGTGGGCGATCTGCGCGCCATGCGG
This sequence comes from Pseudomonadota bacterium, assembly GCA_021323815.1. Classification (GTDB taxonomy): domain Bacteria; phylum Chloroflexota; class Ktedonobacteria; order Ktedonobacterales; family JACDGC01; genus JAJPKG01. The sequence continues at coordinate 1,264 of JAJPKG010000484.1, read as the reverse complement.
CGTTGTTTCCACCAGATTGCCGTCATTGCCGTTGACGGTCAAGATGTGGTCATCCGGCGCGATGGCCAGGCCCAGCGGATCGTTCAGCAACCCGCCGGAAGAGACGGTGTCGCCGGTGCCCGCACTGTCATCGCGATACCATGCGTTGTGGAGCGCCGCGATGCGGTTATCCAGGCTGTCAGCTACGTAGAGCGTGCCATCGTCAAATCCCACCCCCGTCGGGCCGATCACCAGCGCCGCCGGATCGGTGCGTTCGGGGAAGCCGGAGCCGATGACCGTTGTGGAGAGCCGGTAGGGGATGCCATAATCCGGGACGCGCAGGATGATGCGCAGCACGGTGCCGCGATGCACCACATTCGGGCTGGCAGCGACCGTGCCGTTGAGCACATTGGTGACGAACAGCACAGCAGAGTCACCGCGATCCAGCGCCGTCATATCCCAGGGACCGTTGATGCCGTCACCGCTGAAGGTTTCCACAACATTGCCGGTGCTGGTGAGCACAATCAAGCATCCCGCCTTCGCCGTCGCTGCCGTGCCATCCTTTGTTGGCAAGCTGCCCACGATGACCCAACCGGAACGCAGCACTGCTAGCGCCGTCGTCAGCCCCACGCCGCCTGGGCACGCGCCGGGCAGATGCGCGGCATCGATCTGCGCGAAGAGGTGGCGCGATCCGCTGGGTGAGATCTCCACAATGGTTGTGCCGGTACCTTGCAAATTCGCGCTGTTGTTGAAGTTGCTCACCAGCACATCGCCCTGATGCAGCCGTCCCACGCTGCGCGGCACGACGACCGTGCCATAGGGATTGAGATCGCCATTCGCCGGAACGGTGGAGCGAATGGTGGTGATGGTGTGAAACTGCCCAATGAAGCTGCCGGCAGCATAGGCCGGCCCTCCGGCGACGGCCAGCGCCACGACTGTCGCCACCATGATGATGCCCGCTCGCCACTGTTGTCGCATCGTTTTTCCTCCCTGCCACACAAACCACACTACGAGATCCCAGCCGCGCATTTGCACCGGCATGATCATGGCTACGGGTAGAGGTTACGAAAACGGCGTCTTTGGGGCGGTGCCGGGCGGGGCGAACCGGCAGTTGAACCATGTCGCTAGAGAGATCTGCTGATAATGCGATAGAATATCAGAGCAAACGACAAAGAGAGGCTTTTAGGGGAATCAGATACCCCACGCCTGAAGGCGGGGGCTTGTGCGAGCAAGCCCGGATCTGACCAGTCTCAGCCAGGGTCTTCGGACTATCGGGCTGCGTTAG
>JAJPKG010000289.1 GCA_021323815.1 Pseudomonadota bacterium | reverse complement strand
TGGGCGCATCACGTCAATCCCTCCCTCCGCGTCATCGGTGTGCAATCAGAAACGTCGCCCGCCATGCATGCTGCGCTGGCAGCAGGTCGGCTCGTCACGGTGCCGGTCGCGCCTTCGCTGGCGGATGGCTTGGCGGGCAACATCGCGCCGGACTCCATCACGTTTCCCCTGTGCCGCCACCATCTGGCAGAAGTCGCCCTGGTGCGCGAAGAGGCCATCGCCGAGGCGATGCGCTTTCTGATGGAAGATCACCATATCATTGTGGAAGGCTCCGGCGCAGTGGGCGTGGCGGCGCTCCGTTCCGGCGTGGTCGCGTTGCCGCCCGGCAGTCGCGCCGGCATCATCCTCACGGGCCGCAACGTCACGCTGGATCGCCTGTGCTCGGTGCTATAATAGGAATTGCAAGGCGATGTGAGCAGACCAGCGGTCGGGGCAATACGTGCGCTCGCCTCGGTTGTGTCCGAACCGCTCCGTTTCAGCGAGAGGAGCCATTCCCCCATGTCGGAATCGCAAGATCTGTGGTTGCAGCGTCAAGCCATCGAACTGCTGGCCCAGCATATCCCCTTTGAGACGGACCCCAGCACGAAGGCCGAGTGCATCGAGGAATTGCGCGCCCTGGTGTTGCGCGCCGGACGCCACATCGACCGCTCGCAGTTCGGCTTTGAGGCGCGCCAGGAATTGCAACGACTGCATCTCTGGCATTACTTCGCTGATTCCATGCCCCCCGGCATGCAACCGGATGACGAGATCGCCTATGGGCATGGCCGCCTGCCTGTGGAAGACGACGATGAGAGCGAGTGAAGCGCACAAAGGAGCAGCCACCAATGACGCAGCAGCCCATTCAAGCGCGCTATCCCGCTGAGTTGAATCAGTGTTATGGTTGCGGGCAACTCAATGACAAAGGGCTGCACATCACCAGCTATTGGGATGGCACAGAGGCGACCTGCGCCTTTCAGCCCAGACCGGAACACACCGCTTTTCCCGGTTTGGTCTATGGCGGCCTCATCGCCTCTTTGATCGATTGTCACAGCCTGGCGACCGCTGCCGCCGCTGTGGGAGCCGCCGAGGGCATCCCTGAAACTGAGCCGTTGCCCCGTTTCATCACTGCCTCGCTCAAGGTCGATTACCTCAAGCCCACACCGCTCAACACAACCCTCACCGTATATGCGCATCCCACCGAGATCAAAGGGCGCAAGGTGATCATCGCATCGCGACTGCTGGCGAACGGCGAGGAATGCGCGCGGGGCGAGGTCATAGCAATCCGCATCCGCGAGGATACGCTAGGTATCTAGTGGCCAGATCGTGTTGCTGGTAGACCCTTCCTCTCCATCTCTGCTGGGGAGGGGATGAGGCCACGTCCTAGCCGATCAGAACACGAGGATACTGCCTGCATTCGCGCATGCAGGTACACAGCGAGGGAAATAAGCAGTGATTGGGCCACGTCGCTCTCCATCTGTGCAGCCAGTCCCGCCGGGCTTTGATCGCGAGCGGCTGGCGTTGTTGCTGCCTGAAACAACTCAGGTTGCTACAGACGATCTGCTGGCCTACGCGCTGGCTTTCGTCGCGCAGTATCCGCGAGATGCCGCCTTGCTGGCCCAAGAATGGGATTGGCTCCTTGCCGCGTTGCGCCTGGCATGGCAACGGGCAGACAATGCAGCGGTTGCGCGGCTGGCGACGGCGCTGGCGCATGCCGCCGGGCGGATCGCCGACCAGGCAGCAGCGGCGGATGTGCTGCGGTGCGGCATCGTTGCCGGTCGCCGGTTGGGTGACCTCTCGCGCCAGGCACAGTTGATGAATCGCCTCGCCTGCCTGTTGAATGCACGTGGCATGTATGAGGCGGGCTGGCGCGTGTGGCTCGCGTCGCTGCGGCTGCTCGCCCATCATGATATGCTCTCAGCCATCTGGGAGCCGTTCGTCAGCTTTGCCCACGTGGTCGATTTCGTCGCTGAGTTTGGCGTGCCCCACCATTTCACCTTGCCCGTGACGGATGATGCAACCGAAGGTGCCATTGTTGCCCGTTTTGTGCGCGGTTACCTGGCGCGCATCCATGACGATCTGATGACGGCGCGCGATGAGATGCGCCAGGCATTGCGCCTGCTGAGCCAACGCGAGGGCATCAGCGGGCAGATGCCGCAGCATCACCTGATGCGCGCCGTCATTCTGGCGGAACTAGCGCGCATCCAGGCTGACTATCGCCAAGCACAGGCGCAGGCGCAGGCGGCCATCGCCCTGGCAAGTCTGTATGCTGATATCTATACTCATGCAACCTTGCTGCTTGATCACATATTCTTTTCGTATTGGCTAGGCCGCCAAGCCGACACCCGCGCAAGTTACCTGCAACTGCGCGAGGTTGCCCAGCAGGTAACAACGCCGCACATCCAGGGCATCTGCGCGCGTTGGGAAGAAGTGCTGTTCGGCAATGCCGCGCTCGCCTCCGCGCCACCCTCTTTGCCGCCTGCTCGCCCTATCGGCGGCCTCACGAGCCGGGAATGTGAGGTGCTGAATCTCGTCGCGGCGGGCTGCTCGAACCAGGAGATCGCTCGGCATCTGGTGCTGTCACCTTCCACCGTAAAAAAGCATCTGGAACATATCTATAGCAAACTCGCCGTGCATAGCCGCACCGCCGCCGTCGCGCGCTTGCGCGCCGACCGGTTCGATGCCTGATTTCCCATCCCCCGCGTGAAGATACGCCTTTCGGCGTATGCGCCCCTGCCATCTGTTGCTTACGCTATGGATGCAAGAGCACTACGCAACACAGAGGGGGGAAAGATCATGAAAACCATCTCAACCGGCGTCATCTGGCCGTTAGCATGCGCGCTGGTGGGAGCGCTGTGCCTCACACTGGCAGCGTGCAGCGGCAGTGCAGCAGGCCCTGCTGCCACCGTAACCCCACCGCCGCCCCAGACGCCCTTGCCCACGTCCCCTGCGGCCAACGTGCCGCATCGCTCCGCCGCGCTGCTGACCTATCACGGTCACGCTGGCGGCGTCATTGGCGCGGCATGGTCGCCCGACGGCAAAGAGATCGCCACCGCCGGCGTTGATGGCACCTGCCAGGTGTGGGATGCTGCCACCGGCAAGATGCGCTGGACCTATCAAGGTTCCAGCGTCCGGCACTATGATTTCGTTGTTGCCTGGTCACCAGATGGCACGAAGATCGTGGTGGGCGGATCAGAAGGCGCACATGTGCTGGACGCCGCATCAGGCAAGGTGATCGCTGCCAACACCCACCAGGACGGCTTCATCGAGGGCGTGGCCTGGTCGCCCGACAGCCGCGAGATCGCTTCCGGCAGTCAGCATAATACGGTGGACGTGTGGGACGCGGCGACCGGCAAAATCCGGGTGACGTATACCGGCCATACTGACAGCGTAGCGCACGTGGCCTGGTCGCCGGACGGCACCAAAATCGCCTCGGCTTCATATGATGCAACAGTGCAGATTTGGAATGCCGCCACCGGCAAGCATCTGTTGACCTATTCCGGCAATGGTGCGCCTGTCTGGTCAGTCGCCTGGTCGCCGGATGGCAAGCGCCTGGCTTCCGGCACCGGCGCGGCGGGGATGCACGGCCCGGTCACATCAGGTAATACCGTGCAGGTCTGGGATGCCGCAACAGGCAAGACGCTGGTGAATTATCTGGGGCACGGCGATGCGAACGAGGTCTATGCCCTCAGCTGGTCGCCCGATGGCACCAGGCTGGCCACCGGCGGCGACGACAACACCGTGCAGGTCTGGGATGCCGCGACGGGTAAGACTTTGCTGGTATTCACCGGTCACCAGAACATTGTTTTCACCGCAGCCTGGTCGCCTGATGCACACACAATCGTCTCTACCAGCCAGGACGGTACGGCGCAGGTATGGTCGGCATCGTAGTCCGCCGTTCTTTACGGCATGCCTGCGGATGGTGCTATCCGCTGCTCTCGGTCTCGCTCAGCAAGCGCAGATAGCTTTCGTAGCGGCTGGGCGCGATGATGCCGGCCTTGACAGCGGCGCGGATGGCGCAGCCCTCGGCATTGTCTTCGTGCAGGCAATCATCATAGTCGCACTGGCCGATGAACGGGCGAAACTCGATGAAGGCGTC
>JAJPKG010000127.1 GCA_021323815.1 Pseudomonadota bacterium | reverse complement strand
TGGGCATCTGGTCCAGCGTGCTGGCGGAATAGATGTTGCGCGTCCGCAACATGCGCAACGGCACGGAATTATACAATTGCAGCGACAGGCTATGCACATTGGGGTTGCCCAGATAGACGGCCACCGCGTCGTTGCCATAGGTCGCGCGAATCTCCGGCAGGCCACGGGCGATCTCGGCGAACGCTTCATCCCACGTGGCCTCGCGCCAGGCGTCGCCCTCGCGGATCATGGGGGCGCGCAGGCGATCCGGGTCGGCATCCAATTCCTTCACGCCGATGGCTTTGGGGCAAAGGTAGCCATGACTGAAGACATCCTCCGCGTCGCCGCGCACCCCGACCACCTCGCGGTCGCGCAACGTCACTTCCAGGCCGCAGGTGGCCTCGCACAGCGGGCAAATGGTCAGATGGATGCGGGTTGGTGCAGTCATGGGCAGGTGCTCCTCTGTTTCACACGAACGGCGGATGCGTGACAATTTGCTGTTTTGCGTGTTTGCCGCAAAGTTATTCTAGCAGATGAGGCCAGCCGGCGGCTTCGCCTAAAAACTACCCCACGCGCTGCAAGTTCGCCAGGGGCAGCGTCACCTCAGCGCCGGTTTCCAGGCGCACGCGGGCGGCGCGGGCGCGAATGCCGGAAGGCATGACCTGGCCGGTGTGCAACAGGCGGGAAACACGGCCCGCCGCGCCGTGGAATTCGCCGCCCGTCACCCACACCACCGCGCCGGGGATGATGGCATTGTCGAAGCTGATGCGGGGTACAGCCTGCCAGGGCAGGGGGATCACCAACTCGGCGCGCTGAGCGCTGCCGGAACGTTGCGGGGGATTGAGCAGCACGGTCTGGTTCGCATAGGGAGCGAGGATCTGCATAATCTCAGGGCGCATGGGGCGGCGACCGAAGCCATGCGCCAGCACCACGCTCAACGGCAAAGGGTTGGTCGGTGGCAGGGAGCCATCCAGGAGCGCGCTGCACTCCGTGCCGGCCAGCGCTTCAATCACCTGCGGCTGGGCGCTGGCGGCGAAGATGCCGACGACGCGCGAGGTGAGAGCGCCCTGCATGGCGTCCGGCGTCAGCTCGCCGGGGACAACGGCCACAGAGCCGGGAGGCAAAATCTGCGGGAATGTGCCGGTCTGGGGCATGAACGCCAGCGGGCCAACCACCGGGGAGCCGAAGCCGGCCAGCCCTTCGATGACGGTGGCTGTGCCGCCGATGACCACGCCACGTTCCGGCACCACGCGCTTGACGCGCCCGCGCAGGCCGGCCAGCACCGTCACCGCGCCCTGGGCGATGATCATCTGCTCCGGCTCAACCGGATCGTCCACGGCCACCAGCACCATGCCGCGCCCGCTGGGCAGCACGCGCTCGCGCTCGATGGCATCCGCCTGGCGCAACAACCATTCCGACGGCGCTTCCACGATTCTGCTCCCCTTCCATTTACAGGCCGAATGCGGCCCTCCACTGGCGTAGCCGCGCCCGCCGTTGCGCCGGATCGTCCGGCAAGATCAGCGGTCGCCCGCGCGCATCCACGATCAATCCTAATTGGCCGCCCTCGACGGGATTGCCCGCATGCGCATGCTCGCCCGGCCCCAGACCGATGTCAACGCCCGGCGCGGGATAGAGCATCAGGCGGGCGCGCTGGCCGGGCGCGATAGGCAGTTTCTCAATGGTACCGGCCAATATCTCAGCCATATGCTGGTGGCCGTCCTCATACTCCAACACCACGCGCACCGCCGGCTCTCCCGGCGGCGGGGTGCCGACGGTGGAAACGCAGGTGCCGATCTGCACCAGCAACGCATCCATATCCACCGCATCGGCAGACGCCATCGGGTCCAGCAGCGACGCCGCGCCCAGCGGAGCGGCCAGTTGCGCGGCATCCAGCACCAGCGAGGTGACGCCGCGTGGCTGCACGGCATCCAGCAGCAGCAGCGCAGCATGGCCCAGAGTGGGAGCGTTCGCCAACAAGCCGCCGGTGCCGATGAGCGCGTCGATGCGCGGCAGATCGCCGATGCCGCCGGGCGTCGCGCCTTGTTCGAGGACGTGGCGCAACGCTTCACGCGCCAGGGCGTGATCCAGCGCCAGTTCGCCGGGCGTCACCGGCAGCAGGCGCGGCTGGGTCATGCGCAGCAAAACGGCTTCGCGCAAGGCGTCCTCCGCCATGTCATCCAGCAGCCAGCGGGCAATGCCGGCATAGGCTGAGTCGCGCAGCACCGCGCCCGCGCCCTGGCGCACACCCAACAGCGGCGCTTGCGTGGTGAACAGATTGCCGTGCGCGCTGGCACCGACGGCGAAAGTTCCCGTCGCGCCGATGTTCACCGCCAGCACGTTCATGGCGTAACGCTGCGCCAGAAAGCGCACAAAACGCCCCTGCGCCGTCACATGACTGATGGGGGCCGTGCTCGCCCAACTGCGCACGCGACCAAAGCCCGCGACGGATTGCAGCACGATCTGCTCATAGATCTGCCCCAGCGCCATTGTGAGCGAGCCGGGATGCGACGGCGATTGCGGCTCGACGCCGATGATATCCACGCCGCCCAGGACTTGCCGGGCGACGGCCTGTTCTTCGGCGCTGCCCACCACCACAAATGCCATCGGGCGCATACGCTCGGTCATGAAACCAGTCAGTTGCAGGGCCTGATGCGCCGCGCTTTCCAGGGCGGCGCGGGCCTGGGGCTGCGCCATCGCGGCAGGACCCGGACCCAGCAGCAGCACCATCTGCACCGGCTGGCTCATGGGCATGTGCAACGGTTCAGCCTGAAACATGGGATACGCTTCAGGTGCGAGGCCGGGTGCCAGCACCGGCGCGACGGCAGCGGTCGCCAGCGCGCGGCGCACGCCCGTGCCCCACACATCCAGTCCCGGCCCCAGCACCAGCATGTGCAGCGGACCGCCGGCGCTGAGGACGAGACCCACGCCATCCACGCCGTCGCCGGCATCGGTTTCGGGCGAGAGCGTGCGTCCCTGGGCGAACAGCTTGCGTCCGGTGACACGTTCCACCTGGCGCGCTGCCTCGTACATGCCGCCAATGATATCGGCGTGCGTGGTGGGCGCGCTGGCGCGTGACAGCAAGCGGCAATGCCCCTCGGCCATGCCCAGGAGGGTAGCATGCGTCCACGCCGAGCCGCACTCGATGAGCAACATCGAGCGCAACGATGCCCCGGCGGGTAAGGGACTGCCATAGGGTGTCAGTGCCACTGCCATACGTCCACCGCTCGTTTCATGAAATGTCTTTCAGCATGCGTGATGCGACACAGATGGTGCAGCCACGCGGTTAGCAGAAAAGAGCGCGAGCAGCCTCACCGCCCGCGCCCCCATGTGTCTTTGGCTCACCCATCGCGGGATTCCTCAGCGCCCCTGGTTATCGGGCGGCGTGCCACGACCAAACCAGCGACGCGGGCGGCCATCACGGTCGGCATCCTGGCGCGGATCGCCGGCGGCGAGATCGCCATAACCATCGCCCTGCCCGTTGCCATAGCCCGGCTGCTGATTCCAGCCTTGTTGGTCGTATCCTTGCTGGCTATATTGGCCTTGATCGTACCCCGGTTGGCCATATTGCCCCTGGTCGTAGCCCGGTTGGCCATATTGTCCGTTGCCATAGCCCGGCTGTTGCCCCCAGCCCTGCTGCTGGCCATATTGGCCTTGATCATAGCCTGGTTGCGGCCCCCACCCCTGTTGCTGGCCATACTGACCTTGATCATAGCCTGGCTGTGGTCCCCAACCTTGCTGCTGGCCATACTGACCTTGATCATAGCCTGGCTGTGGTCCCCAACCTTGCTGCTGATCATAGCCCGGCTGGCCGTATCCTTGCTGGCCATATTGGCCCTGATCGTAAGCCGGCGGCGGCCCCCAGCCTTGCTGTTGCGCATATTGGTTGGGATCGAATCCCGGCTGCGGCCCCCACCCCGGCTGCTGGCCCCAGCCTTGCTGCCCATAATCTTGCGGCTGCGGCGTGTAGCCCCAGCCACCGTCATAGGCCGACCAGGGGCTATCCGGCTGCGGCGTGTAGCCCGCACCGTCATAACCCGGCTGGCCATAGCCTTGCTGCCCCCAGGCCGGCGCGGCGGGCTGCGGCCCATATGCCGGCGGCTGCGGTCCCTGGTTGGTGAGCCATGCCAGCAGATTCGGATCAATCAGATCCGAGGCGGAAAATTGCGGCTCAGCGGGGGGCGCGCCGTTGATGCCGGGCTGGCCGCCAGCAGGCCAGCGCCCCGTCTCTATCTGGTCGATGTTTTGCCCTGCACCGTTGGCTTGTCCCCAGGCCGGCGCGGCCTGAGCTTGCTGGCCCCAGCCTTGCTGCGCCTGTCCCCAGGCATCCATCGGCTGAGCGGGCGGCGCGCTGGGGGTGGCACTGAACATGCCGTTGCCCGCCCATTGCGGCTGCGAAGCCGGCGCGGATTGCGGTGCTGACGGTTGATTGCTGCGCAGCCAATCCGGCAACGCCGACTCATCCACCAGATCGCTGGCGTTGAACTGCCCATTCGCGGCCATCGGCACCGCGCCGACGAGATCCGGCGTGGGCGCGGGCGCGCCTTGCGGGCCGGGAGCGTTCTGCCAGACAGGCGCGCTGGGCGTGTTGCTGCCGTTATACCCGCCATAGGCCGGCGTGGGCGGTGGTGCCTGGCTTTCCGGCTGGGCGCGCAGCCACAACGGCAGGGCGTCGTCTTCCACGAACTCGCGGGCGCGCATCGTATGATCCCCCGCGCCGTCGCCGCCGAATGCCGACGGTTGCCCCCACGCGGCGGCGGGATCAAATCCGCCGTTCCACTGCTGGCCGGTGGCGTTCGCGCCATAATCGCCCGTCATCGGCGGGGGCGCGCCGCCGGCATTCATCTGTGCCTGACCCTGTTGCAGCCAATCAGGAAAATTTTGCTCATTAAAGACATCGTGTGGGAAGCCGGAGCCGCCTTGCGGCGATCCCCATGCCGGTTGCCCCTGCGGCACTGCGGGCTGGCCATAGCCTTGCTGGGGATAGCCCTGCGGATTGCCCCAGCCCGCTTGCGGCTCCGCGCCGCCGTTCCAGCCCTGATCTTGATAGCCGCCATATTGGCTGTTGGGTGCGGGCTGCGGCGCAGAGGGCGGCTGCTGCCAGCCACCATTGCCCGCGCCGTTCCAGTTTTGTCCCTGCGGCGGTTGCGCGCCGCCATAGGATGGGGGCGCGCCAAACACCTCATTCTGGCGCTGCTCGCGCAAGGCACGCAGCCAGGCGGGCGCATTGTCATCCTCGCTGGTAGGGGGGCCGTAATTCGGCGCACCCTGCGGCGCATACCCACCCGCCCCAGAGATGGCGAGGCGATTGCCACAATAGCGGCAGAACGCCTGGGTATTCTCATTTTGCTGGCCGCAGTTCGGGCATGTGATCATCGGCGCTTCCCCCTTTTGCGCGGATGCCAGCCACAGCGTTCCGCGCGCTTGCCGCATCAGGTGCGGCCCTCAATTCCCAATTCCTGCCGAGTGCTTGCAATGCAATACCATATCGAGCAGCCTCATCTTAATATTTCCTAGTGTACCACTCAATTCCGCATCTGGCAACAGTTCTACAACCGAAATCATCACATCACCATCCAAACATGATATGCTGTGCATGCGAGCCGTGCAGCGCTTTACTGCGCTCGTCACCCTTGCTTCACCGCATCATTGTGAAAAAATGCCAGGCAACGAAAGAAGAGATGAACAACCATTCTCTTCTCGAGAAGGTGACACACATGGGGGATTTGTGGACCATCGCCAGCGCCGGACGGGCGTTGCGCGCGGGCGAGATCAGCGCGACGGAATTGGCGCGGGCGTGTCTTGACCGCATCGCGGCGCAGGAAGATCGGTTGCATGCCTTCGTCACCATCACTGCCGAGCGAGCGCTGGCCGATGCGGAGCACGCGGATGCCGAGTTGCGCGCCGGGCAAGATCGCGGCCCGCTGCACGGCATTCCCCTGGCACTGAAAGATCTGGTCGAGACGCGGGGGATTCGCACAACGGCAGGATCGCGGGTGCTGGCGGATTACGTGCCGGAAGACGACGCACAGATCGCGCTGGATCTGGCGGCGGCGGGCTGCGTGCTGCTGGGCAAGACCAACACGCACGAGTTCGCCTGGGGCGTCTTTACGCCCCCGACGCGCAACCCATGGGACGACGCGCGCATCGCGGGGGGCAGCAGCGGCGGTTCGGCGGCGGCGGTGGCGGCAGGCGAGACGGTCGCGGCCATCGGCACCGACACCGGCGGCTCCATCCGCATCCCCTCGGCATGTTGCGGCGTCAGCGGCTTCAAGCCGACCTATGGCCGTGTCAGCACGCGAGGCATCATCCCCCTGAGCGATTCGCTGGACCACGCCGGCCCCATCGCCCGCACGGCGGAAGACTGCGCCTTGCTGATGGATGCCATCGCGCTGCCCGAATTTCGCGGCACGCATGCGCCACACCTGAATGACGCACTCGACGGCGTGCGCTTTCGCCTGTTGGCCGGTCCCTGGGCGACCTTGCCAACAGCGCAAATCCTCGCAACGGTGCGCGCTGCCGCGTGCATCCTGGCACCGGATGCGACGGACTATGATGCTTTCGCGCCGTTCGACATCGCCCAGGCATTCAGCGACTATCGCAGCATCCAGGCTCCCGAAGCAACGGAATATCACGAGACGCGGGGATGGTATCCGCAGCGAGCGGAGCGTTACACCCCCGCCACGCGCGATTATCTGGAACGGGCGGGGCAGATCACGGCGGTGAAATATGTGCGGGCGCAATTGGCACGCCAGCGCATGCAACAGATCTGGGCGCAGCAATGCGAGGCGGCGCAGTGCGATCTGTTCCTCGCGCCCACGCTGCCCATTCTGCCGCCCACCGTCGTCGCCACCGAAGATCCCGCGCAGGCGCAGGGGTTGCGCGAGGCATTGTTGCGCCTAACTTTCCCGTTCAACATGCTCGGCGTGCCCGCGCTCACCGTTCCCTGCGGCTTCGCAGACGGCCTGCCGGTGGGGATGCAGATCATCGGGCGCTGGGGGCAAGACGCGCTGGTGCTGCGCGCCGGCCACGCCTTCCAGCAACGCACGGATTGGCATAATTCTCAACCTGTCACATCTGATGTGTGAAGCTACACCGTGTGTCAATCCTGTCCAATCCGTAGGGGCGATGGCATGCCTCATCCGCCCGATTCCGTCAAGAGCAAGGTTGGTGTTTTGCATCCCCGCCGGGGTGATGCGCGATCCCTCCTCCGGCGATTTCGCCCCGTGTGATTCCATCCTCTCCTGTGAATCCGTCACACCCTACCGCGTAACGCTTGCCGCAGCGAGCATCGCTCTCCATACTGAGAGCAGGTTTTTTCGTTGTCTTTGCTCTCAGCCTGGAGGGTTTTGGCGATGCATTCATATCTCTCGCGCATGGCGGCGCTGGTCGCGGGAATCATCATGATGAGCGGTTTCAGTGCGCTGGCGGCGTGCAGCCTCGGCAACACCGCCACCGGCACAACGGGAACAAGCGTTCCGGCGACGGGAACTGTGACCGTCAGCGCGCAAGCAATTCTGGACCAAGCAGAGCATGCGGCGCTGAAGGATACGTCGTTCACCATCGCGGCGTCGGCGGGCGGAGCGTCGGGTCCGGTGCCGTCGAATGTGGCCACCGTCAACGGCCAGGGTGCGCTCACCACGTCACCCCACCGCACCAAGATTCACTTCTCGGCAATCGGCCTTTTCGGCATCTCGGCTCCGGCGGATGTGATCATCGACGAGCATCAGAATGTCTATGCCCAGGTGCCGCCACTCAATCAATGGGTGAAGGTGGACCCCAGCCAGTTGCAGGTGCAGCTTGGCACGCTGGAAATTCTCAACTATAATCAGGTCCACAATCCGGTGGTGATTGGCGCGGAGACGGTCAACGGGCAGCAAACCTGGCACGTGCAAGGGGTCAACCTGGCGCAAAGCGCCGGCACCGCGCACCGGCTGGAAGACGTGTGGGTGCGCCGGTCCGATTTCTATCCCGTGCAGATCCAGATTCACACGGTGCCCGACCCCAAAGGCACACCCACCACCGATAACCGTGTGCTGAACGTGATGCTGCAATTCCAGCAATGGGACACCGGCATCACCATCGATCTGCCAAACAACCCCATTGCTCCATAAGGTGTATGATGAGGTTTTAGCAAATAGCGCGGAAATCGCTTGGCGAGGCCGCCGGGGATCGAATTCCCCGGCGCACGCACCGCAACGGAACGAGGCGTGCACAGCCACAACCGCGAGATTTTGCTAAAATAGCATCAACCACCCGCTTGCCATACGTTAGAAAGGCTCCTCCATGACCAATCCCCTCAGCGCCGCCGCGCAACGCTTCCAAGACGGCTTGCGCGCGGCGGGCCATGCGTATGAGATCATTGAGATGACTGCTTCCACGCGCACCGCGCAAGACGCGGCCAACGCGCTGGGCTGCCAGGTGGCGCAGATCGCCAAATCGCTCGTTTTTCGCGGCGCGACCTCGAATGAGGCGATTCTGGTGGTGGCGAGTGGCGCGAACCGCGTGGATGAAGCGAAATTGAGCGCGCTGGCCGGCGAACCCATCGCCAAAGCGGATGCCGCGTTCGTGCAGCAGCAGACCGGTTTCGCCATCGGCGGCGTGCCGCCTTTTGGGCATCCCACACCGTTGCGCACCTTCATCGACGAAGATCTGTTGCGTTTTGAGGATATCTGGGCGGCTGCCGGCTCGCCCCGCGCCGTCTTCAAGCTGGCCGCGCGCGATCTGCCCCGGCTGACCAATGGGCAGGTGGTCGCCATCGCCGAATGAAACGCGTCGCTCATCTCTCGCGTGCATACTCACGGGAGGATGAGATTCTCATGAAAAATCGACGCGTTGCGTTACGCCCAGCCTGGTTTGGCCTGCTC
>JAJPKG010000421.1 GCA_021323815.1 Pseudomonadota bacterium | reverse complement strand
ATGCCGCCTGAGATCCTGTGGCGCAACCACATGCGGTGAACCATCGCCAAGCGCCCACCTTCTCAATCGCCGGTCGGTAAGCTCGCGTTATTTATGGTTGAAACTGCGCACGACGGCGGCGAGGCGGCCCTGCACTTCCCAGTTGCGATCCCACTCTTTGGCTTCGATATAGATGGGATCCATCTCGCTGTTGGCGGGTTGCAGGCGAATCCGTTTGCCTTCTATGAAGAAGCGTTTGAGGGTGGCCGCGCCACCGTCGCCCTCCGCCTTGTTGGTGGCGACGATGATCTCGCGCGTGTGGGGCTTGGCGATGGGTTCGATAACCACCATATCACCATCCAGAATGCCGTCTTCGATCATCGAGTCGCCCTTGACGCGCAAGGCATAGGCTTTGGGGCTGAATGCCTGGGGATTGAGCACTTCCAGTATTTCAGGCTGGCCGGGGAAATGCGCGATGGGCAAGCCGGCGGCGATGGTTCCCTGGATGGGAATGCCCGGCGGCGCATCGACTGGTTCGGGCTGATGATCGCGCACTGAGGCAATGATGCGCAGTCCCCGGCTGGTGCGCGACTCGCGAATGAGGAATCCTTTTTCGGCCAGCGCTTTGAGATGATAATCGACATGGCCGGTAGAAGGGATGCCCATCCCGTTGCCGATCTCGCGATTGGTGGGCGGGCGGCCATATTTGTCGAAATAGTCTTCGATAAAGAGCATCATCTTGCGTTGACGCTCGCTCAGGCCATCGTATGCAGCCATGACAAAGGTACTCCTTGCCCAAAAGTAGAATCTTCGTTCAATCATAGTGTACCAGAGCTTGCCCGCCTTGTCAAGACTTTTTGGAACATGTTTCTGAAAATTGTTTTCAAGAGGGCTATGAAAGGGTAAAAAAAAGAAAAGCCAGGGGGCAATTTGTTCCCCTGACCTTTTGGTATCTGGCACCTGTGCTAGGAAAAGCGACCAAGAACGAGAAGAAGATTATCAACGCCGAACGGCTTTTCAAGTTCCGCGTCGTGTTCCAGGTCGGATGCCTGGCGCAAACGCTCATTTGCCGACATGAGGATCACCTTCACGTTCGCCTTCACTTCGGGGTGCTCGACCAGCCAGCGAACGACTCCCCATCCGTCAAGTATGGGCATGACGAGATCAAGGAGCACAATGCGGCGCGTTGCTGGCGAACGCTGTAAGATGTCGATCGCCTCTTGCCCATTGGTCGCGAGTTCAACTGAATATCCTTCGAGCTGTAAAACCGAAGTGAGCATGTCGCGTAATGACAGCTCGTCATCGACGATTAAAATCGTGGGCCGCGTCCCGGCGCTGCTCATGTTGACCCCCTGGTGGATGCAGGCGTTGTGCCTGCTTGAATGGTTCCGATAATCAGATGGAAACACTTTATGGTATATCATGCGCGGCGCGGGATTGCCAGAGCGAAATCCGCGCATAACGGCGCGTGTTCGCCGCTGGTGTTATGAGGGCGGGCTGGTCTGGGGCAGGCAGAACGAGAACGTAGACCCTTGCCCCGGCGCGCTTTCCACCCAGATCTCGCCGCCCATCGCTTCGATGTAGCGCCGGCAGATATAAAGCCCCAGGCCGGTGCCGCGCACAGGTGTGGTGAGCGCCAGCCGCACGAATTTGGCGAAGAGGCGCTTCTGGTTTTCGGCGGTGATGCCCATGCCCTGGTCGTGAACGCTCACCACCACCCACGGACCGGATTTCGGCGTCACGTTGACCGGTCGTGGCTCATCGTTCTCGTCATCCGGCGCGCCGCGCTCGCGGGGCATGGCCAGCAGCTCGGCAGCGCTTTTCACGGCGGCAGTGATGGTGATGGGCGTGTTCGGCTCCGAATATTTCGCCGCGTTCACCAGCAGGTTCGAGAGCACGTGGCGCAAGCGATCTTGATCGCTCATCACCCACAGCCCCTCCGGCACGGTGGACTGCACCTGATGGTTTTCTGCGGCAATCAAGCCGGAGGAGATCTCCATCGCCAGCCGCACGGTGGCGGCGATCTCCACCGACACCAGCGGCGGCAATTGCACGCTTTTGGTGCGCCACGACTCGGTGAGCGTATCCATCATGTCTTTCAACTGCTCGGTGGCGCGCATGATCTCGCCGGCCCAGTGCTTCGCCTGCTCCGGCGTCATCGTCTCGAAGCGCCGCTGAATCAACCAGCTAAACCCCTGAATGGCGCTCATCGGCGTGCGAAACTCGTGCGATGCCGTGAGGATGAACTCGTCTTTCAGCCGATCCAACTCGCGCAGTTGGGTATACGTGCGGGCGTTGTTCAGCGCGGCGGCGGCGACATGGCCCAGCGCCATCAGGTTCATCTGCTCGGCGGGCGAAAACAGGCCGCGTTGTTCGGGCGAATAGACCGCCAGCAGGCCCAGCACGCGGTCGCGCAAGGTGACGCTTTCCTTGTGGATAACGGGGGCCAGCAACATTGCCCGCACCTGATATTGCGCCAGCAGCCGGCCAATGGCGTCGCCGCGCGTATATTCAGGCGTGAGATCTTCTAAGGCTTGCGGCTCGCCCTCGACGGCGCGGCGGCGGCGGCCCTGTTCCACCGGAAAACGCTGGCCGATCAGCTCCTGGTGGGGGTGATCTTTATTCTGTGCGATGTCGCGGATGATCAGTTCGTCGCTCTGCGACGCATATTCCAGATAGGCGCAGACCTGGCCGCGCGTCAGCTCTGAGGCCTGTTCCACCAGATCATGAATGATGGCGGCGGAATCGAGCGTGGCGTTCAGCCCCAGCAGGGCGTTATTCAGCACCGACAGGGCGCGCTCGCTGTCATTGCTCTGGTTGCCCCCGATGCGACGGGCATTGCGCATCTGCGCGTGTTCCACCGCCAGACCGATGAAGCGGCCAGCCATTTCGAGCAGTGCCACCTGATCAGGGGTATAGGCGTTGGTGCGCGGGCTGGCCACCAGCAGCGCGCCCACCACGCCGGAAGGGGCTTTCACCGGCACGAACAGTTGCGAATCCATATATTCTTGCGCGCCCCAGTTGCGCTGGGCCAGATGCGGATTCGCGGCGCGCTCCTCGTTGGTGATCCACGTCAGGGTGCGCCCGTTGCGCACGCCCCCCCACCACCAGGGCGCTTGATCTTCGCGCATGCTGAAAGGCGCGTAGCGCTGGCCGCTCTCAACCACTGCATAATAGACCAGGCGCGTCTCTTGCCCATAGGTCAGCGGCACCACCAGCGCGAAGGCCTGGGCGTCCAGCATGCCACTGATGGCGATGCGGATGCGTTCGGCGAACGTCTCATAAAATTTTTCGGTGTCGATGAAGCTGGGAACGTCGCTGGTCAATTCTTGTAGCAGGGCGATCAAGCGATTGTGACGCTGCTCTTGCCGTTCTACCTGTGCCAGCTCCAGCGCCAGAGCGATGTTTTGCGCCTGCGCCTGCAACAGGTGCAGATGGTTCTGCGAAAAGCGCCACTGGGGATCGTTGACATAGACATACAAGACGCCGATCACCAGCGGATCGCTGAGGATGGCTTCGTTCTCGTTGGTGACGGAAGCGAAGATCGGCACCGCCATATACCACGCGGCGGGCGGATCTTCCGGCGCGTTTTGCACCGGCGGCAAGCTGCGCACTTCGTCACCACTGAGGATGACGCCCTTGCCGGACTGCCAGACGGTGCCGATGAGGCGCTCGCCGCGATAATAGACGCGCCAGACTTGCGTGGGCAAGACGGTGGTGGCGGCTTCGTCAATGGGATGCGTGGGACGCAGCGGGCGCGAACGCGAACCATGCATCCCTGCCGCCTGCGCGCGTGGGTGCACCTGCCGCACGCGCACGATCATCACCTTGCGGCTCTCATCCAGCGTGGCGATGCCGCCCCCGTCCGCGTTCACCATCTCAATCGCCCGCGCAATGGCGCGCTCATAGAGCAGCGCGTCGGGGCCGTCAGCCGGCATGATAGGGGGGGGCGGCTGCTGATTTATTGGTGTTCCACTCCGTGCCATGCGCATCCATCCCCCTGACCGTACCATATCCTGATTATCATAGCTGATCACCTTTAAACGATAGCACGCCCAACGTCGCGGGTCAATGCTGTGCCTCACGCTGCTACGTTTTCCAGCGGTGCGAAGCGCGTTCGAGACGGCGACCGTGCCTGCCGTGTTTTGCGCGCTAACGGCGAGGCATGGTGCATGCTTTCCAGAGGGGCCGGACATGCCTCGCCCGCTCTCCGAAGCAAGCGCAAGCGAGCGCATATTATCGTAAAGAGGCGAAGCGGATTTTCCCCTGTCAGCGTCACTGATTGCAGCAGGCGAGCCGGACGAGCAGTTGCGGTTTGGGTACAGATCTGATACAATGAGACCAAATCGGTCACAGCCCAACGGTTCACAAGGAGGCTGAAGCACATGGTGGAAATGCTGGTGGATAGCGTTCGCTTCAGCAGAAATCAATCGCGTGTGGTCATCCTCAAAGATCAGCGCGAGGAGCGCTATCTGCTCATCTGGATCGGCCAGGCCGAATCCGCGGCCATCGCGCATCAG
The DNA here is from genome assembly GCA_021323815.1 of Pseudomonadota bacterium. Taxonomy (GTDB): domain Bacteria; phylum Chloroflexota; class Ktedonobacteria; order Ktedonobacterales; family JACDGC01; genus JAJPKG01. The sequence goes on along the minus strand of JAJPKG010000421.1, from coordinate 17,581 downwards.
CTTCAGGGATCGGCCTATCCGCGGCCCCTGACGCACGATCTCTTACGATCCGTCATTACGCAGATGGGTGGGCGCGTGGTGAATGTCACGATCAGCGAATTGCGGCAGACGACATTTTATGCGTATATCACCATTGAGGTCAATGGCCGCACCATTGAGGTGGACGCCCGCCCCAGCGATGCCATTGCCCTGGCCGTGCGCGTGAAATGCCCCATCTATGCCGCCGAAGCGGTGCTCGATGCCGCTGCTGTCGTCCCCGAAGAGATCGAAGGCACGCCGCAGAGCCAATCGCGCAAGAGCACATCATCCCCAACGCATGATGATCTGGCCGCCTATCGCGATTTCATCAACGGACTCGACATTCTCGACGATTTTGGCAAAGATTGACGCCCCGTGAAGCACGTCGCAGCACATCTGCTGCGGCGTGTTGTGTTTGTGAGGCAGCCAACGGCAGCCTCGCCAGTAATCTCGGCTGGTGTCAGTGAACAAGTGCAGCATCTTCTGCCATCCAGGCCAGCCGTCGTGAGGGAAACATTATGCAGGCTCGTGAAGAATCGCTCCGACGCCATTTTGCTCAGCGCCCGTGCAAGGTATGTCATCATCGGCAAACGCCGGAAACGCTGCTGGTGCTCGTCAGACGCCCGCGTGCCTGGGTGGTGATGGCGGTTTGCGCCCACTGTCAGCATCGCGGCATCTTTCTCGTCTCCCTGCCTTCCCCCAAACGCCAGCATTTCACCGACACTTCCCCCGCCGTCTCAACCCGTGATGTCGTTGAGATGCGCAGCTTCCTCGATACCTTTGACGGCGATTTCCTTTCCCTTTTTGGCGCTGGCCCACACGGTCGTCTTGCCGCGGATTGAAGGTCGCGCTGGGAGCCGGGATCTCAACCTCCCGGCTCGAAACTGCAACCCTGCTGGGCTACGGCAGCGCAATGTTCCAGGCGACGGAGCCATCAGTGCCATTGAGCGCCGTCACCTTTGGGTTTTGCTCGCCACCGTCGGATGAAAACGCATGTATGGCGATCAGATGGCCATCGATGACACGCTGCGCAAAGACATCGACATAGCCGCCGTCGTTAAGAGCGTTGCTGGTCCACAGCAGGTGGCCGGAAGTCGTGTCGATGCCACAAGCGAGTGGTCCGGCCATGTAGACCAGATTCGCATCTTGCACGGGCTGATAGAGCGCGCATCGCGGTGATGACATACTCCACAGGCTATGGCCGTCGGCATCACTGACAGCGACCATATCAAGCCCACCCCGCACATCTTGTCCGTTCTGATAGATGAAGGTGCCATTGCTCACAAAAATGGTTTGCCCCAATTCTTGAGTGCCGATCGTCTTGCTCCATTTCAGCTTGCCGGTCATCGCGTCCAGCGCCCCAACGATATTGGTGTAATAGAGCGTGCCCTGACCAAAGACGATGGGAATCTGATTGCCGTCAAACGCGGCAACAACACTGTTAGTAGCATATTTCCAGGCGAGTGTACCATCAGCCGCGTGCAAGGCATAATATTCCCGATCCTCGCCGGTGAAATAGATCATGCCGTTGGCGACATTGATGGCTCCATTGACGGCGAACCCTTCGGCATTGGCATCCGCCGGATTTGGGGTGGTGTCGTGATATTTCCAGAGCACCGTGCCATCGGCGGCATTCACGGCATAGAGTGTGCTCGCGCCAAAATAGACAACGCCGTTTTGCAACACCGGCGCGCCCGCAGCCCCATAGCCATCATTGCGCTGGCTACCGCCATCCACTGCCCATTGTTTCTGCCCGTCGCTCATGCGCAAGGCCACCATGCCGTTCGGCCCGGTGAGAAAATAGACATTCTGCGCGCCGAAGATGGGAGACGTGTTGATCGTCGCGAATCCATTATTCCAGGCACCGATGGGAGCTTGCCACAACAGAGCGCCATTGCCGGCGCGCATGGCATAGATCGCGCTGCTGGTGCCACAATACACCACATCACCATGCTGCACAGGGAAATCGCGCTCATTCGCCTGCGCGCTCACTTGCCGATGCCACAGCACTTTGCCGGTCCTGACATCGACGGCGGAGACTACCCCATGCCAGGCAAAGACATACAGCGGCGGTGTGGGGACGGGCGTTGTGGTGGCATGATGCGCGGGCGCGGTCGGCGTTTTGTTTGCCCCCGTGTTGGTGGTTGGCTGCGCCGCAGGCCCCGGCAAAGCGAGCGCCAGCAGCACCAGCGAAATAATTCCCGCTGCCAGTACCAGGCTCATGGCAACAATAGCCAGATTACGTGATTTCATGGGCGCGAAAAATCCTTCCGTATCGGCTGTTACTCTGCTATATAACATAACGCGCGAAAACATATGGCTGAGACACACCAGGACGATGCGGCTCAGAATACGCGATAACCTATTCTTCCTCGTCCTCAATGGGCAACGGAACAGCAGGGTGTTCTTCTTCGGCGGGCGGCACTGCTCCCCAGGAAACATGCTCGTTGTGTCCCACAGAGCGCAAGTGAATGTCGTCGTTATAGCCCAGCAGCGTCCAGATCACCTCGCCATCCTCGTCATGCTGGCAGCGCCAGTGGGTGATGGAGGTATTATGCGTATCGACGCGGGCATAGGGCGGGATGAGCGTGGGTAAGCCGAAGAACGCGACCAATGAGGCGTCAATGACGCCGCCGTGACACACGATGACCACCGTTTCATCCTCGTGCTCGCGGGCGATGCGGTCCAGCGTGCTGGCGACGCGCAACACGAACTGCCCCCAATATTCGCCGCCGGGTGCCAGGGGACGGAACGGCTCGGCGCGGAAATCCGGCAGGCCGAAGCGCGCTTTCAGTTCGCCCACCGTCAGGCCGTCCGCCTCGCCGACGCGCATCTCTTGCACGTCGTCGTCCAGCAGCACCGGCAACCCCAGCGCGGGCGCGATGATCTCCGCCGTCTGCCGGGCGCGCGGCAAGGTGCTGGCGATCAAGACATCCGCCTGGATCTCGCCGGTGGCGGCCAGGCGGTCGCGCAAGGCTTCGGCCTGAGCAATGCCGAGTGGAGTGAGGCCCGCGTCGCCCTTCATCCCCGCGACGATGGGGTTGACATTGGCGACCGCCTCGCCATGCCGGATGAGATACAGTTCAGTCATATCGCAACAATTATCCTTTATTCTGTAATGTCGGGTGCAGGCTGGCAGCGCGAGCAGAAGCGGGTGCCGCGCTGGCCGACGACGATGCGCTGAATGGGCGTGCCGCAGGTGAGGCACGGCTGCCCCTCGCGCCGATACACCAGCAAGTGCTGCACGTTACGCCCCGCCTCGCCAAACAGCGTCTGGTGGCGGCCAAAGGTTGTGCCGCCGTGCGCGATGCCGATTTCCAGCACGGTGACGATGGCCTCGCGCAGCCGGGCGATTTCTGCTGAGGTGAGGGTGTCGGCGCGGCGCAGGGGGTGCAGCCCGGCGCGGTGCAGCGCCTCATCGGTGTAGATGTTGCCCAGCCCGGCGATGCGCGACTGATCCAGCAGCAGCGGCTTCAGCGCCCGCGCCCGGCCATGCAGAATCTCAGCCAGCTTTTCGGCGGTGAAATCTTCGGCCAGCGGCTCAGCGCCATAACCGGCCAGCGCGGCGGGCAGTTCTTCCGCACGCCAGAAAGCCAGACGCCCGAACTTGCGCGGATCGCTGTATTGCACGCGTCGCCCGTCCGCCAGGCGCAACTGCGCGATGAGATACCTTTCATCCGGCTCATCTGCTTTCAGCAGTCGCAGATTCCCCGACATCCGCCGGTGCACCGTCAGCCAGCCACCGCCGGAAAGTTCCAGCAACAGCAACTTGCCGCGTCGGTTGATGCCGGCAATGACGCGCCCAGCGATTTCCGCCGCAAAGGTTTCGGGAGCAGGATGAGCGACAACGCGCGGCCAAAAGACATCCACGCCCGCGATCTGTGCGCCCATGACGTTTGCGCGCAGCTGGCGGGCGATATATTCCACTTCGGCTAATTCGGGCATGACTTTGGGTTCCTGATGATCCATCTGACTCCACTTGATATTGTGTCACATCGGCTGGGAAATATGGCTTGCACGGCATAGTACCATCTTGTGGAATAGCGTACAGGATTTGACGATCACGTATACTCTACCTATAGCTATCGTACGCAAGTTCTAGTTCTGATTGAGAGGCTGACCAAAAGAAGGCTCAAATGGGCGAGAAGATCGCGCCCGGAAAGCGAGAAGACAGTGGCAAAGCGAGTCATGGTCCTGTTAGGCACGAAGAAGGGTGCCTTCATCCTGGAAAGCACAGTTGGCCGGAAGCAATGGAGCGTGCGCGGCCCCTATTGCCAGGCGTGGCCCATCTATCACACGGTGTTTGATCCCGCCACCAAGAGCATCTATGCGGGCGGGGGCAATGCATGGTTTGGGCCGGGTGTCTGGCGCAGCGACGACCTGGGCGAGACGTGGTCGCAGTCCGGCGAAGGCTTCAGCTATGGCGACGATGGTCCGCGCATCGACGAGATCTGGCACATCACCCCGGCGCAGGGCGCGCTCTATGCCGGCGCTTCCCCGGCGGGCCTTTTCCGCAGTGAGGATCAGGGCAAAACGTGGCAGCACGTCGCAAGCTTGCGCGCGCATCCTTCTTGCCCCCAGTGGACGCCTGGTGCCGGCGGCCTGTGCCTGCACTCGTTGATCGTCCATCCCGACGATCCGCAGCATATGTGGGTGGCGATCTCGGCGGTGGGCACCTTTGAGTCCACCGACGGCGGGCAAAGCTGGATGACGCGCAACAAAGGCGTGCGAGCCGAATTCCACCCCGAACGCTATCCAGAGTTTGGGCAGTGCGTCCACAAACTGTTGCTGGCCGCCGACGGCAAGCAACTCTATCAGCAGAACCATTGCGGGGTGTATCGCAGCAGCGACTTTGGCGCGCAATGGGAAGAGATCAGCGCAGGGCTGCCATCTGATTTTGGCTTCCCGCTGGCGCTGCACCCACGCGATGCCGCGACGCTCTATGTGGTGCCGCTCAACGGCGCGATTGAGGGGCGCTATGTTCCCGATGCCCGCATGGTAGTGTGGCGCAGCACTGATCGCGGCGACACATGGACCCCGCTGACGAAGGGCTTGCCCGGCGAGCATGCTTACCTGGGCGTGCTGCGCGAGGGCATGGCAGTGGATGCCCTCGATCCCGCGGGCATCTATGTCGGCACCAGCACGGGGCAACTCTTTGGCAGCAACGATGAAGGCGAAAGCTGGCAGGAGATCGCGGCGCATCTGCCGCCGATCTTCTCGGTGGAAACAGCGATTGTGGAGGGCTGATCGGCTATGGCACAGGTCCATCTCCCTACGGCGCTCGGCGCGCTCGTCCCCGGCCTGCCCAAACGTGCTGAGGTCGATTCCGGCACGGTGAGCGAGGTGATCGCGCAACTCAACGCGCGCTGGCCCGGCGTTGCTGCCTGCCTCTGTGCCTCGCGCGAGGCCCTGCGCCCGCACATCAATGTCTATGTCGATGGCCGGCGCGCCGAGATGACAACGCCGGTGAATGCCGCGTCGGTGGTGCGGGTGCTGACGGCGGTTTCGGGCGGGTGAGTGGTGAACCCACTCGACCCACCCGGTTCGCTCACTTGCAGGTGAATGTCACGGTGCCACTTCCGCCGTTACTGGCGAAGGTGAGCACCACCGTCGCCACCGGCTGCGGCGGGCTGCCTGATGCCTGCACTGCCTGTGAGCCGCCCGGCGCAAGGCTCCCCTGGCTCGGTGCGACGGTTATTGCCACGCTTGGCGACACGCTCCACTGCAAGGGCGCGTTGCCGGCATTGCTCACCGTGACCGGCGGATATTGCCCATTCAAGCAAAATCCAGTGGCTTGCGTTGGCGTGATCTTCAGCAAGGCTTTGCCGGCTGGTTTGGGCGTTGCCGTCGGCGCAGGGCGCGGCGTGGCGGTTGGCGCGGGTTTGGGCGTCGGCGTTTTCGCCGGCACTTTTGTAAGCACCGGCGTAGGCTTTGTCGTCGTGGACTTTGCGGGTGCGGGTGAATCTACGGGGAATAGCCCTGGGCTATGAATCTCCAGCGAGATGCCGTCGAAGAGCGAGGCGCAGGCATCGTTGATTCCCGTCCCCAGATCTTCATTGCGCGACACCAGGATGAACCCATGATTCTGGCCCGGATCTTCCCCCGCCCATTCGTTGACCTGGCCGGTTGCGTTCACGGCGAAATAAGCGCCACTGGGCGTGCCGAAACCCGCGTGCACGTCATCTACCCCCATGACACTCACCCCAGACGGGTTGCTGAGATCATCGTGCCTTCCGGTGAGATCTCCGCTGGGCAGGGGATAATAGGACACGCTGGGGATGAGCGAGGTGGACAGATCGTAGCTTCCCGTCGTCCAATCGGCATCGCCCACTTGAAGCGATGAGACGCACGAATATGGCCCGCTCTTTGAATACGTCGCGAACGGATCGATCGTCAGGTAATAAAATCTGGTCGTCCGAAACTTCAAGATCGCGCGTGTGATGGTCACCCCAGCAGGGATGTCAAAGCGGAAAGCGCCGCGATATACCGTGTTGGTGCGGCAGCCGTCAATGTTGTAATCATTATAACCGGCCAGCACCTGGGCCAGCTTCGGATCCGAGGTGCTCGCATTCCCGCTTAGGGTGAGGCCGTCTCTCAATCCATCATCCAGGCCGCTCGTCCCTGGACAATCGACGCCATAGGCCTCATTGGTTGTCCATTGCACGGGATAGAGCATGGTCACGATATCAGCGGGCGTTACCGATGAGCAGGCAGCCGGAATGAAGCAGCAGCCACAGGCAAGCAGAAACAGACCATATCGCAGATAGTGAAACATTGCTTGACCCCTTTGAGAGAGGACTTATGCTTGCGACAAGCACATCATGTTTTCATGAACGTGGCGTGTGTGCTTTTTCCGGTGCCGGCGGGAATGTTATACTGCACACCGGATGGCGGACCTGAAATGAAGGGAGCGATTGCGATGCAGATGGATGAAGCGGCAGTGCAGCGTTTGTTGCGGATGGATGAAGTCATCGCGGCGATGGAATCCGCCCTGGCGGCGTTTTCGCGCGGGCAGGAGGTGCAGCCGGTGCGCACCGTCGTTCCCGTTGCCGACCACAACGGCTTCTTGGGCGTGATGCCTGCCTATGCAGGCGCGTTGGGCGTCAAGCTGGTCACGTTTTATCCGCAAAACACGGGATTGCCCACGCATCTCGCCACCATCTTGCTGTTTCGCCCCGAAACCGGCGAGCTGCTGGCGACGATGGATGGCCGGCTGATCACCGAGATGCGCACTGCTGCCGCATCTGCTGTTGCCACGCGCCATCTCGCCCGCCAGGATGCCTCGGTGCTGGCAATTCTCGGCTCAGGCGTGCAAGCGCGCAGCCATCTGGAAGCGTTACGCCTGGTGCGGCCATTTCAAGACGTGCGCGTGTGGAGTCCGCGCCATGCCCTGGCTTTCGCCCAGGCGCATCAGGTGCGCGCGGTGGCGTCAGCCGAAGAAGCGGTGCGGGGAGCGGATGTGATCGTAGTGGCAACAGCGGCGACCGCGCCTGTCTTGCGTGGCGAGTGGCTGGCTCCCGGTGCGCACATCAACGCGGTGGGGGCCACGCGGCCAGAGTGGCGCGAGTTGGATGACGAGGTGATGCGCCGCTCGCGGCTTTTTGTAGATTCGCGCGTCGCCGCCCTCGCGGAATCCGGCGATGTCATCGCCGCGAGCAGCATTGAGGCTGAGATCGGCGAAGTCGTTGCGGGCGACAAACCAGGCCGCGCCGCCGCAGATGAGATCACCCTATTCAAATCAGTCGGCATCGCCGTTGAAGATGTCGTCACCGCAAACCTTGTCTATCAAAAGGCGCTTGCCGAGCATGCAATCGGCGATTGAAATTCCCGCCCGATCACGGCAGCGTGATCAGCCCGATCTGTGCTTTCAGGCGGATGACGCGGCGCAGCGATTGCCGAAATTGCGCGGCGCTGATGCGCCCGGATTGCACGGCCTGCGTGACGCTGGCGACGACCGCCGCGACGCGATCCGGCTCGATGGGCAGTTCCACCATGTCGTTGCCCGCCAGCAGCGCTAGCACGCTCGCTTCCGCCGTCGCCTGGGCAGGATCGCTGAATCCGTGCTGCTGCATAAAGATCAGCATGCCCTGCATATCCATCCCGTCAGTGATGACCACGCCCTGATAGCCCAATTGCCCGCGCAGCACGCCGTTGATCATGATTGGCGAGAGCGAGACGGGAGCATTGGGATCGTAGGCTGGCACTATCACGTGCGTCGCCATGATCATGCCGGGATCGTGCGCCATCAGCGCGTGGAATGAGGCGAAATCATCGGCTTGCAACTGCGCCTGAGAATGCATGATCGTCGGCAGGGCGCTTTCCGGATTGGCGTTCTCGCTGCCGATGCCCGGCCAGTGTTTCAGCGTGCCGCGGATGCCGTTTTGCTGCAAGCCGTCCAGGAACGCGCCGGCATAGCGGATGACGGCGGCGGGCGTGGTGCCGAAGGTGCGGCTCTCATCCATCACCCCGCCCTGATACACATCTGCTAAGGGCGCAAAGTCAAAGTTGATGCCGAGATAGCGCAACCGTTGCGCGTCCAGCGCGGCTTGCGCGGCCACCTGCTGCGGATCGCCCGTTGCGGCGAGGGCCTGGGGGGAAGGCGACGGGCCGTAATACGGTGCCAGGCGATCCACCAGGCCACCTTCTTCATCGGTGGCGACGATCATCGGCGTGTCGGCATGCGCCTTGATATCGCTGATCAACTGGCGCATGCCGTCGCGCGTCGTCGGCATCAGTGGCCCGCCGCCATAATTGGTGAAGACGATGGCATTGGCGACATGCCACTGGCGCAGCGCCGTGTCGATGTCGCTGTTATATCCGTCGGCATAGACCGACAGCATCAGCAGTTGGCCGATCTGCTGGTTCAGCGTGAGATGATTGATATAGGCGTCGATGCGCTGGTCGGTGATGCCCTGAACCGGCGTGGTGGTAGGTAAGACGGTCGGGGGCGCGCTGGTGCCACCCGGCGATGGGGTGGCAGCGGGCACGCCAGCCGTCGCGGTCGCCGCGACCAGCACCGTTGTCACCGCGCCCGCGAACCACCGTCGCGCCAGCACAAAGATGATGCCGGCAATCCCCAGCGTCGCCAGGCAGATCGCCGCGATGAGCGCGCCGCGCGTGCTGGGGGATGTTGCGCTGCGACGCGCCGGCGAGGGAATTCGGGGATCCGGCGACGGCCAGCGTGGCGTGTTCGGACGGGGAAACGGGTTATCTGTCATGGAAGATCCCACATTTCTTGGTGACAGCGCAGCGCGCTGGGATGAGTGCGTCTCTCAATGATGATACATCCAGCACCATGATGCAAAGTCACTGCACACGCTGTGAAGCATTTCACTCATGGCAGCCGGTGGGGAGAAAAGGCGCGATAATCATCCTCATCAGGGAACATCGTATGGCACAATGACGTCCCGTCATAAGGGATTGATAGGAGCGGTCGGGCGAGTCATCTCCTCATGGAGGATTCACGTTCATGCGTTATCAGGCTCTGGTTTTGCTGCTGGCATGCCTGTTGATGGGCGGCTGCGGCGCGGCAACAGCCCATGCCGCCACTGCTCCTGCCGGCGGCGCGGCGGGGAAAAGCGTGCTCGCGTGCAGCGTACGTTTCAACGGCGTCGGCCTGGATTTCGTGAAATATCATCTCACCTGCTCGGTCCATGATGCCAACACAGGCGACACAGCCTATACACTCACCGGCCAGGCGCAGACCGAGCGCGGCCCATTCCTGCATTTCACCTGGTGCCGGGGAACGCTGGCGCATGGCGCGGCCACCTGCCAGGGCGATTTCGTCGTCATCGTGCCCATCCATGCACAGTCGCTCACCGTCACCGCGCACTTCCTGCCCGGCAACGGCACAGCGCAAACACAAGCAGCGATTCCGCAGGGATAACCCCTCACAACGCTTGCCAGGCGCGCAGCACATCGATCACCAGCTCGTCCGGCACGTCGGAGCGGGTGGTGGCCGCGCCGATGCCGGTGGGCAGCACCCAGCGCACGCGCCCACCACGTGTCTTTTTATCCACCCGCGTTGCTTCCAGGATCGCTTCCGGCGCGAGGGGCGGGATCGCTTGGGGCGAGCCGGCGGCGCGGCTGAGGGCATCCTGGCGAGCGACCAATTCGGCTGGAATCATGCCCAGCCGCCCGGCGATGCGCGCTTCGGCGGCCATCCCCAGGAAAACCGCCTCGCCGTGCAGCAAGGTGCCATAGCCGGTGAGTGCTTCCAGGGCGTGGCCGATGGTGTGACCATAGTTCAGCAGCATGCGCGGACCGGCTTCGCGTTCGTCCCGGCTCACGATCTCCGCTTTCAGGCGAGCGCAGCGGGCGATAATCGACGTCAGCCATTCCGGCGCGCGGCTGAGGATAGTTCCTGCGCGCGCTTCTAGGTGCTCAAACAGTTCAGCATCCAGCGCGGCGGCATATTTGATGATCTCGCCCCAACCCTCGCGGAGCAACCGATCATCCAGCGACAACAGCGCGGCGGGGTCGATGATGACGGCGCGCGGCTGATAGAATGCGCCGATGGCATTTTTCGCCATTGGATGATTGATGCCGGTCTTGCCGCCGATGCTGGAATCTACCTGGGCCAGCAGCGTTGTCGGCACGTGAATGAGCGGCACCCCGCGCAGATAGGTCGCCGCCGCATAGCCCGCCAGATCGCCCACCACACCGCCCCCCAGCGCGATGATGCCCTCCCCGCGCTCGTGCCGCGCTGCGATCAACTCGTCATAGATCGCGCTCAATTGCTCCACGCTTTTGCTGGCCTCGCCCGCCGGCACAGTGATGACCTGCGCCGCCATGCCCGCGCCCTGCATCTGTGCCAGCACACCCGGCAAGAACAAATCTGCAACGGTGGTGTCGGTGATGATGGTCAGACGTTGTGGCAGGCCCAGCGCGGCGATCTGCTCTGCCAGCCGCCCCAAAGCACCCCACGCGACGGAGATCTCATAGGGCGTTTGCGGCAGCGGCACGGGGATGATTTCCGGCGCGACCTGCGCGGTGATGTGCCCGCGCGCGGCCATGCCTGCCAGCACACGATCCGCCACGCGCTGCGGGTCGGGATCGTTCGCGTCGATGATGAAATCCGCCTCGGCATAATAGGGGGCGCGTTCCTCGCGCATGCGCCGCCAGCGGCCCTCGGCATCGCCGCCTGCCAACAGCGGCGGAAATGGGCCGCGCGCCTTCACCCGCTGGATGGCCGTTTCAGCCGTGACCTCCAGTGCCACCATCGTTCCGGCAGCATGCATCAGTTCGCGGTTCGCGTCATCCAGCACCGCGCCACCACCGGTTGCCACCACCACCGGCTCCCGCGCCGCCACTTCCGCCAGCAATGCGGCTTCCATGCGGCGAAATTCCCCCACGCTACGCGCGAACATCTGCGGGATGGTCTCGCCGGCGCGTTCTTCGATCAGATGGTCGAGGTCCACCCAGGGCCAGCCCAGCCGGGCGGCGACCAGCGGCGCAGTGGTCGTCTTGCCGCTGCCCGTTAGCCCCACCAAAAATATGCGCTGCTTCATAACGGTTAGTGTACCACGCTCCCGGCAGCGTCCGCTTTCGCCGCATCAACAGATCTGCTATACTACAAGAAGATCTGAGCAAATGCATATGCGAGGTGTTCCATGGCTACCATCATCGTTGAGGTATTTCGCCGGAATGCAGCAATCATTCAGCGCATAAACCAGCTACAATCCCAATCAAGGCAGCATAACCTGACGCTGGCGACACGCGATGCTCATTTCAGTCGCATAGGCGGGCCGTCTGTTGAGCAGTGGTGATCAGTCTGTTTTCAAATCCTCCACCAGTTCGCGCAGGAAAAGTTCGGTGTCGGTGACGAGGCCGACGGCTTGGGTCGTGCCGCGATCCGCCAGTTTGGTGACGACGGCGGGGTTGATATCCACCACAACGGTGTGGACGGTGGCGGGCAGCAGATTGCCGGTGGCGATGGCGTGAAGCATGGACGCGAGCATCAGCACCACCTGCGCGCCACGTGCTGCCTCGCGCATCCGCTCTTGCGCTTGGATCATATCGGTGATGACATCGGGGATTGGTCCGTCATCGCGCACGGAGCCGGCCAGCACCAGTTCCACATTGTGCCGAATCGCCTCAGCGATGATGCCCTCGCGCACTGTGCCGGATTCCACCGCCGCCCGCAGCGATCCCAGCCGGCGCACAGTGTTGATGGCGCGCAGGTGGTTGCGGTGGCCGTCCTGCACGGGATCGCCCGTTTGCAGATCGACGCCCAGCGATGTGCCGAACAACGCGGCCTCGCAGTCGTGCGCCGCCACCGCGTTGCCGCCGAAGATCACCTGCACATAGCCCATGCGGATGAGTTCCGCCACGAAGCGCCGCGCCCCCGTATGGACCACCGCCGGCCCCAGCACGAATACGATTTTGCCGCCGCGCTGGCGGGTGGCGCGCATCTCGCGGGCGATATCTTGGATGATCAGCCCCTTTGAGCGCTCGGAACTGACCGAGTTTTGCATGAAACTGAAGACGTCTTCGGTGGCGCGGGTGCGTTCCAGGGGATGCACGCGAATGCCGTCATTGCCCACGACCACTTCTTGCCCCGGTTGCACCTGATGCATGGGCACGCACCAGGCGCGCGGCTGCGCGCGGTCAATGACGATGGCCACGTCCATCTCGATATCTTCCACCGGCACCCAGGTGTCGTTGATGCGCACTTCGGTCGGCAGATTGGTGGTGGCGTAAAAATCATCCGGCAGCACGCCCGGCTGTGTCACCGGCTCAGTGCGTGCTTCAGAAGTGCCGACCACTTCCGCGCCCAGGCGTTCTAGGTCGCCCAGCAGCGCGGCCAGCGCATCGCTGGTGGGCGCGGCGATGGTCATGCGCGCGTAGCTCGGCTCGTTGGCGCTCTGCCCCACGCGCATCTCGCGCACCTGAAACGTTGCCCCCTGGCGCATAATCGTATCCCAGATGCGCGGCAAAATCAGCGAATCAATGATATGCCCATGCAACTCGATCTCTTGGCTGGCCATCCCCGGTGCTCCTTCTTTTTCTCTGAGTTTATTATGACACACCCGCGAAGCTGAAAGCGGCTTGCCCTCAACAGGGCTACACAATAATTTCCCCTTTACATTCTCCCACTATCTGCTATAGTGGGGCTGGCGCGAGGAGCAGGGAATAAAGCTGCCTTGCGATTTCCTGCCATCAGGCTGTTGACATCCTCAGCGAGTGATAGGGACTGGATTATGGCCCGGAGATTTCATATGGTGAAGCGCTATATCATCGGATTCATCCTGTTCACCCTGGTGCTTACGACGCTGGGCATCGCCGTCAAAATCGGGGCGGCCCCCGGCATTGGGACGCCTGCCGTTCATTGTTCCATGTCGAATGCCACCCAGGTGACGATCCAAGTTGGGCCGAACGGTTCGCCGCTCTATCCCAACGTGAGCACAACCGTGGACGCCGCAACGTATTTGATGCCCTCGCAATATAGCGGGGCCAACGCGGCACTCCACGCCCTCGCGCTCTGGCAGCCACCGCTGGTGCGCCTACATTTCGGCTTTCATGGCATCACCTCGCTGCCGGAATCACAAGAATATGTGTGGGACTTCACGCGGCCCGACACGGCCATTGCCAATCTGCGCGCACAGCACACCTCATACATTTTGAACGTGCGCACCGCGCCGCCCTGGATGTTCAACGCCTATGGCAAGCTGCGTGACGGTACCTTCCATGAATACGCGGCCTATCTGGCTCGCCTGGTCGGTTGGTATAACAAGGGCGGTTTCACCGACGAAAAGGGCGTCTATCACAAGTCGGGCCACTATGGCTGGGTCCACACGTGGGAGATCTGGAACGAGCCGAGTTCCAGCGGCGAACTGCCCGTTCCGGTGCCCGATAAAACCGCGCAGTTTTTAGATCCCGTCAGCTTCGCGCGGCTGTTCAACACCGTTGTTGCCGCCATGCGCGCGGTGGATCCCACCATCATTGTCGGTGGCCCAGCGATCAACGGCCACACGCCCACCGCCTGGTCAAATTATATTGCGCCGTTCGTGCAAAATCTGAACGAGCCATTGGCCTTCATCTCGTTTCACATGTATCCCACCGGCTACGTGACCGATCCCGATGCGGACGTGCTGAACACGCTGAATTCGCGGTTGCCCGCCGCCATCGACAACCTGGGGCCGATTGCCGGTCAGGCAAATCACGGTCACGGCGCGCCGATCTGGCTGGATGAAGCCGGCTGGAGCGAAAGCTCGCGCTTGCCGGTGGACCCGCGCGATAATTCGCGCATCACCTATGCCTTCATCGTCAACAGCTTTTACATCGCCGCTTATTGGCATCTGGGCCAGTATGATCAGTTCCCGCTGATCGACATCGCGCCCGGCGGGCTGATGGATCGTGACACCGCCGACATTCACAACTCGTACTACCTGTTCCGGCTCATCGGCCAAACGTTTCCAGCTGGCTCCACGCTGTTGCCCATCCAGTATAACAACAGCGGCCTCAAAATCGTGGCGGCGCTCGCGCCAAACCATCGCACCATCCACGTGCTGGTGGGCAATATTGCGGTGCAGCATCCCGGCGACGTGAACGGCTATGGCGTTGGGCAAAACGTCTGCCTGCTCTTCCAAAACACCTTACACGGCCTGTGGATTCCCCCACGAGCGCCGGCCAAGACCTGGCTGTTCAGCGCCGCCACGCCTGCCAACACGGACCCACTGCCATTCAACACGAATATGATCGTCCAATCGCGGCAGGCGCTCATCTCAGATTACGTGCCAGGCTATAGCGCGACGGATATCGAGATTCCAGTCAATTGAAGTGCCTGCGCGGCGAAAACACGGGCAAGAGCGATTGTTGTTCTCGCCCGTGTTTTTTCTGCACGCCGCAAGTTCCTTTTCGCGCTGTCCAGCGTTGTATAGCATGAAGCGGGAAAATCCGCTTCAATGTTTGAGCGGGGAAAGCCAGCGCGATCCCGCTCATCAGGGGCGCGTCTCAGTTGAGACATTGTTTGCAGAAAGTTGAGATCTCGGCCACTATGCACACATTCTCCCTACCCCGGCGAGTCATCGGCGTCGTTGCCGTCGCGCTCGTCGTGATAGCCGCGTTAGGCGGTGTTTTTCTCTACCGCTCGCAAGCTGCTTCGGCTCCCGCGACGGTCATTTTGCCGGATCAGTTCAGCGGAGTGCCGGCGGGCGGCCAAACACTCGGCAACCATCCTGCATCAGCGCAGATGGCCATTGCCCTTGTGCTGCGCCCGCAGCATGAAGCGGACCTCAATAATCTGATGGCAGCACTGTATAACCCGCGGAGCGCGCTGTATCATCACTGGCTGGCCAAAGGCGAATATAATGCCCGCTTTGCCCCCAGCGCCGCCCAGGTCGCGCAGGTGAAGCAATTTCTGACGAGCGGCGGTCTGCGCGTGGAGGCTGTTTCGCCGTTCTTGATCCATGCTTCCGGCACTGCCGGCCAGATCGCCAGCCTGTTCCGCGTCCACATCGTGGATTTTGCGAAAGGCGGCAGCCGGTTCTTCACCAACGATCGCCCGGTTTCCATCCCGGCGACGCTGGCCTCAGTGGTGACGGGCGTGATGGGCCTGCACAACACCGCCCGCGAGCATCCGCATTACATCCGCACTGATGTGGCTGCCAAACAGATGGGGCGCACGGTGCCGCATTATGGCGCGGGACCCGGTGGCAGCGGGCTGACGCCCTCGCAGACCAGCAGCCTGTATGGCGCGAGCAGCCTCTATGCCGTCGGCGCGAAGGGGCAAGGCGCGGGCCGCACGCTGGCCGTCTTCGAGCTGTCGGGCTATACGCGCTCTGACATTGCGGTTTTCGAGCACACCTTCTTCGGTTCCCATGAGAATGTGGGCATCGTAGATGTCAATGTCGATGGCGGTCCGCTGACGCCGAGCTGCCCGACGGGTGACATCTGCAATCCGCCGAACGATTACAGCGGCGATGTCGAGGTCGAAGCGGATATCGAGCAGCAGATCGGCGTTGCCCCGAAGATCAACGGCATCATCGTCTATAACGCGCCGAATGATTTCCTGGGCCTCACAGCCATCGACGAGTACGCGCAGATCGCCAACGATGATTTCGCCGATTCGATCAGTTCCAGTTGGGGACTGTGCGAGCAAGATGCCGGCACGCCGCAGATTCTGGCTGAAGAGAATTATTTCCGCCAGATGGCCGCGCAGGGGCAGAGCATGTTCGCCGCCGCCGGCGACCAGGGCGCTTATGACTGCCTGCTCGACGGCACGCCAAACGCGAATGACATTGCGGTTGACGATCCCAGTTCCGATCCCTATGTCGTTTCGGTGGGTGGCACGTCGTTCGGCACGTATGATCCGCAAGGGAACCTGCACCCGTCTTATCCCTCTGGCCACGAGACGGTGTGGAATCCGCTGGGGCTGTGCCGTCCCGGTCATCTGAATGACTGCGCGAACTTTGGCGCGGGCGGCGGTGGCAACAGCGTCATCTGGGGGCGTCCCGGCTGGCAGAGCGGACCAGGGGTGAACAACGCGTTCAACACCCACGCGCCATCCTGCCTCTACAATGAGTATCGCTCAAGCTTATCGTCGGGCTTCCCGTGCCGGGGCGCGCCGGACGTGTCGGCCAACGCCGATGAGTTCACACCCTATGCCGAATATTGCACGGGCAATCCCAGCACCAACAGCAATTGCGCTGGCGCTGGCTGGTTCGGCGTCGGCGGCACCAGCCTGTCGTCGCCGCTGTGGGCAGGCATCATCAGCCTGTGGGATAGCTTCCATGGGGCGCGCTATGGCAACGCCGCTGAGGATTTCTATCAGGATCTCTTCAGCCGGTCGAACAACTACGCGACCTACTTCCATGACATCCCCGGTGTCAACCAGAATCCGCACACCAACGGCTTTTTCCCGGTGACGCCGAACTATGACGAGGCGACGGGCATCGGCAGCCCGCAGATCACCGGCATCGCGGAGTCGCATCCGTAGGCCCCCCAACCCCCCTCTCC
The DNA here is from genome assembly GCA_021323815.1 of Pseudomonadota bacterium. Classification (GTDB taxonomy): domain Bacteria; phylum Chloroflexota; class Ktedonobacteria; order Ktedonobacterales; family JACDGC01; genus JAJPKG01. The sequence continues at coordinate 604 of JAJPKG010000421.1, read as the reverse complement.
AGCAGCGCCGGAGAGAGGGGGATCACAAACGATTTGAGAGGTGGTGTAGGGTAGGATGATTGCCCGACAGGACCGCGAGGGGCTGAAATCCCCTCGCAGCCTGGCAATGCATACGCGCGCGTCCATTCCCCCTTCAGCGTTACACAACCCTTGTCGATAGTGATCCCCTGAAAGGGGGAACACACGCATGACTCAATGGTTGCTGCCCCATGCAGGGCATATCTCGGAGTTTGCGCGCGATCCGGAAACTGGGGTGGTGGATAACGGCACCTGCACGCAGACGGCGCTGGAAGTGTGCCTGGCATGCGCCGAAGGGCGAGCGCCGACGCAGGAGCACATGGTGCAGATCACGCGCGAGATGATCGCGCAAGGAATTTGCGCGGCAAACGGCGCGGCGACGCTGTGGGCTGTCGCCCGTGAGGCGCGCGAACTGGGTCACGCCGTTGCGCTGGAATGGGACTATCAAGAGCCGTTGCAGGGCGATTGGCACAAGGTGCTGCTCGACAACGCCGGGCTGCGGCCCATTTTGATGCAGGTGGCCGTCGGCATGGCATTGGTGGATGCCGAAACCGGCGTGCGCGACGAGGCGCAAGACTTGCACTAT
>JAJPKG010000036.1 GCA_021323815.1 Pseudomonadota bacterium | reverse complement strand
CGTTTTTATCATAGGAATAGAGATGGTTGAAGCCGGAGCGCTCCGAAGCCCAAATGAAACTCCCATCGCGCAACACGGCGCGATGTTGCGTGCGCATCGTCACCCAATGTTTGCTCTCTTCGCGCAATAGGGTGCTGCGCGCGCCGGAAGTGATGTCGAAGCGGACCAGCTCCAGCCGCGTCTGCGGGCGATTGAGGATCTCCGCGCCCAGGTCGCCATTGGGCCACCAAAAGACGCGGGCAATGTAGATCTCCTCGCCCAGATCGAGATCCATCCAGGCCGGCTCGCCGCCCGCGACCGAAATGACACCCAACCGCACACAGGCGTTCGCTTGTCCGGCGAAGGGATAGCGGTGATCTTCCTGCGCGCCCGGCCCGGTTTCATCCTTGCCCTGATGCATGATGCGATAGGGTGGGATGTGCCGCTCGTCCACTTCCACGAAGGCGATATGCGCCCCCGCCGGCGACCACCAGAAGCCGCGTGTCCGCCCCAATTCTTCCTGCGCGATGTATTCTGCCAGACCTCGCGTCACGCCGTCTGCTTTCATGCCATGCGTCACTTGGCGCGCCGCGCCGCCGTCTGCGGCCATCACGCAGATCTCGCCCCCCTGCACGAATGCCACCTGGCTGCCGTCGGGCGAGAATGCGGCATCCTGAGCGGGCGCGCCCTCGCCATGCGCGAAGATCCGGCACAGGGGAGCGTCCGGCCCGTCTTGCACGTAAATGTCGCCGTTGAGGGGGATGAGAATGCGCCCGCTGCGGTCGTTGACATCATAGCTGGTGAGGCCGGTCGCCAGGGTGCGCGTGCGCTGGCGGCGCAATTCCTCTTCCGGCGTCAGTTTGTCTTCCTGCGTGCCGCCGCCGGGTGGGGCCACCAGCACGCGCCTCGCGCCGGTCGCGATATCCAGCGCATAGAGTTGCTGGGTGGGCTGCTGCGGCGTGGCGGCCAGATAGCGCACCTGCGCGTCATCCGCGCTGAACGTGAACGCGCCGGGAACCGCCATGCCCGGCGCGGGAAACTCAGCAATTGCCGCGATGGGAAACGCTGGCGCGGCGGTGGTCTCGGCCATGCTGCACTTTTACCTCGGATTGAATTGCAGAGCAGGGCCTAGAACGAGGTAGGCATTGCGCGCAGTTTGGCCGCGATCTCATTGGCGATGCCCGCGTTGATCGTGTCAACCGTTTTGCGCAGGTTGATGATGTCGATGATGGTCAAGATCAGCGGGATCACCGTGAGGGTGAGCAGCGCCAGCACAATATGCAAGATGCCGCGCCCATATCTTCCCAGATAGAAGTTGTGCGCGCCAACAGACCAGCCGAAAAAGATCGCCAGCAGCAGCGCCAGCGTATAATTTTTCGCGTGCTGATTGTATTCCCTGTAAAAGAGATCTTGCTGCAAGGGAGACAGCCCCGCCGCAACCTGAAGCGTAACCGAATTCACCTGGCTCATGGTGGCAACTCCTATCGTGAACGATCCCTATAAGAATGATAGCATCACATTGCTGTGATTGCAACTGTGATTATCGTCCCTGATACGCGACCGTTGTAGCGTCTATCCGATTCTATGACGAAAGAGTGTCCCTTACGGTCGCTGTCTTGTCTATCGTTTTGCCGCTCCCGCGAAGCGGCAGCAGATATGCAGCAGGAAATATGCCCAATGGGCTATGCGCGTGCCATCCCGGCCACCGGTATGCATAACTGATGGGGTCAGCATCGGCGGCGCATTCCGCATGATCTGTGTGGGCGACATCGCATTTTCGCGGTCCCCATACGTTGTATCATGAGAGGGGACGCGCTCGCGCGCCACCGGCCAGTTTCTCATCCTTAAGAGGCCATGCATGCAGTTATTTCTTCTTGTTGCGTTCGGCGGCACATTTTTGCTCACCTTCATCCTCTGTGGCATCGTCTTACGGTTGTCTCCGCATTTTCGCAGCGGCGAACGCAAAGAAGGCTTTTTTCGCGCCGACCAATCGCTGAATAACAGCAGCAGCGGCTCCGTCATCGCCGGCAAAAACGGCAAACGCCGCCGCGCCTCCTCATCTGAATTGCCCCTGGTCGGCTCGCGCGGGATGATCCCGGCGATGCTGCTGGCCGGCGCGGGCACCGGCTGGCTGCTGAATTTTGGCCGCGACCAGTGGATTTTGCTCGGCATCCTGGGGGCCGGCCTCTTCGGCTTCTGGATAGTCGGGCAATTCGATGACTGGAAGAAGGTCTATTCCGGCCAGGGCATCCGCGAGATCACCAAGTTCATCGGCGTCGCCATTGTCGCTGTCGGCACCGCCTTCGCGCTCTATAAATTCGTTCCCGGCGTGGCGACGGCCTATTCGCCCTATACCGATGTGCCGGGGCTTCAGCCGCTTTTCACGCACGTGCATTATGCCTGGCTGGTGTTCTTCACGCTGCTGGTGCTGACCGTTTCCACCACCACCTCGCTGGCGGTCGATTTCGCCGATGGGCTGGACGGTCTGGCAGCGGGATTAAGCTTCCCCGCCGCGCTGGCGTTTGCCGTCATCATTCTGGCCGAAAACCGGCCCGATCACTATCCGCTGGTGATCGCCGCGCTGGCGCTGGCCGGCGCATCAATGGGCTTTTTGCCCTGGAACTGGCCGTCATCCTGGCGCGGGCGCACCTCAACCGTTCCCCGTCGCGCTCGCATGATCATGGGCGACAGCGGATCGTTGTCCATTGGCGGCTTGCTGGCGCTCATCGCCATTGTGGATCGCCAGGAATTGCTGCTGGTGCTCATCGGCGGCGTCTTCGTGCTGGAAGGGCTGTCGGCGGTCATTCAATCGCGCCTGCTGGTCAAATTTTTCCGCCGCTTCCTGCGCGTGGAGCGTTTCGACGCCGAAAAGGTCTGGTTCCCGCATACGGAATTTCCGTTGCCCTTCCTGGCGACGCCGATGCACCATCACTTCGATCTGTTGGGCTGGGATCGCCGTCGCCTAGTGTATAGCGCGTGGACGATCTCGGCGCTTTTCGGCGCGCTGGGCATCGCTTCGGCGCTGGCACCTTTCACCTGGGAACGTTACCTGGCCCGCGTCGTCGCCCTGTTGATCGGCATCGCGCTGTGGCAAAGCGGCCACCACACGCGCGGCTATTTCCTGGGCACGGTGGCCACGCCGGAAGGCCGCAAGATCGCCATCTTCTACGGCTATCCCTATAAACTCTTTGGCCGCCCGCTCTACGCCCAGGTGGAGATGACCGAGGCGACCGCCGCCAACGTCTCGTCGCCCATCGAGCAATCCGCCATGTGGGTGCGCATGAACCTCTTTGACGCCCGTGCCGCGTTGGGATTCTATTGCTATCGCGCCGGCTTCTATAGCTTGGCGCGCGAGCAATGGGAGCGCATCCCCAACAACAACCTGGCTGTGCGCCCCAAGATCATGGAACTGCTCAACGATGCGCGCCAGCGTGTCGCCGCCGGCAGCATCTCGCCCAATGACAGCGCCGGCACCATCGCCACCGCTATGGGCGCGGAGCCAAGTCCTGCCGAGATCGCCCAGCCGCCGCTATCGTCGCTGATCGGTCCCAACACGCGCCCCATGCAACCCATGCCGGAAAGCGATGCGTTTCCGCTCTCCAACATCGCGCCGGCCAGTGGCGCAAATGGTGAGCAGCCGGCATAAAACGCTACGCCGCTTTGTTGATGCGTTGGAAGGCGATGCCCAGATGGCGCGCAACGAACCCTTGCAGCACTTCGACATAGCGCACGGGGTCGTGGCCATACGCGCCACAGTGGACGCGGTTATCCGCGAAATAGGTTTCGATGGGGATGTTGCTCAGCCGCGCCGCCTCGGCGATGCGCTGCGCGTGCTCGATAGGAATCATCTGGTCGCCGGTGGCGTGGATGAGCAAGATGGGCGTGAGGGATGAGGCATCTGGTTTGCGCCAGCGTCGCATGCCCGCAGCGGGACTCGCCAGCAGATCTTGCCGCCACCGCAGGCGAAACAGCATGGCGCTCGCCGCCACCGTCGCCCAGGCCACGCCGGGAAATGCCGGGCGCAGCCGGCGCAAGGCGGGATTCCATCGCGCGCTCTCCGTCATCAGCCGCCAACTGACCAGACGCCGCAAGATGTCGTCGAGATTGGCATAGGGGCTGTCGGCGATGACCGCCGCCACGTTGGGATGCGGCAGCGCCAGCAGGGCGACCGCTGCACCCATCGAAAAGCCGTGAATGAGAATCTGCCCGGTGATGGTCTCCGGCTGCTCGGCGGCCAGGGTGATGGCGGCATGCAGATCGCGCACCTCGGCCACGCCGCCGCTGGTCATTTTGCCTTCGCTTTCGCCATGCCCGCGAAAATCAAAGAAGAGCACGTTGCACCCGTGCTGATATTCAATTGCTGCCACCGGGCGCAGCCGGGCGCGCGAGACACGATAACCATGACAGATGATGATCGTCGGCGCGGGATGCGGCTGCGCCCAGAAATCACCCCGCAGTTTGGGTCCGCCGGGCGCATGAAAAACCAACGGGCGCTGCAACTCCGGTGGTGGTTCCGGTTCCGGCTCCGGTACCGCACAGACATCCGCCAGGATGCCCGCAAGCTCGTTCTCATCAAACGTCTTGTGTGGTGCGGTGAGTTCCGCGACGAAAAACGATGCCAGCGCGGCGATCCCGCTGGTCGCTGCCAGGCTGAGCGCGCCGACGCCGGCACCAATGCCGGTCATCCATCTGCGGTTTCCCACCATAGCGAAGTCCCTTTCCTTGCGCCCATGTCTCTGGAATCTTTGTCTTCAGTGTGCATATGCATCCAACAAGCGAGGAAACGGGACATGGGTCTATCTATTTTTCTGGTATAGAATGCATTCCTGATGCCGGACGCGCACATGGCCGATGGTCCCATGCCAGAGGACGAGCGGGAATTTACCTAGCGTGCCAGAGAAAAATTGCCGCGATCATCCAAAAAGAATGATCGCGGCGCAAAGATCTTCTCTGCTTAAGGTGCTTGCTGCTCGATGGTGCGCTCAACGGCGGGGTGTACGTCCTCAGCGCGGTTGGTGGCGCTGGTAGAGCGCGCCATCGCCGCCGCCGGGCCGGCCCCGGTGGCATCCAGAATCGCCTGCAACTGGTCGGCGTTGAGCGTCTCGTTGCGGCGCAACTCTTGGGCGATGCGGTCCAGCGTCGTGCGATAGGTCGTCAGCAGCTTCTTCACCCGCGCATAGGCGTCTTCGACGATCTGGTGGACCTCTTCATCGATCAACTTGGCCGTCTCTTCGGAATAGTCCCGCGCGCCTTCCATCACACCGCCGGCACCAAAGGGGCTGGGCCGGTCGCTGAACGACACCAGACCAAGCTTGTCGCTCATGCCCCAGCGCGTCACCATCTGCCTGGCGATGGCCGTCACCTGCTGGAAGTCGTTTTCCGCGCCGGTGGTAATGCTGCCCAGCGCCACTTCTTCCGCGCCGCGCCCGCCCAGCGCGTTCATGATGCGCGCGAAGAGATATTCGCGGGAATAGTTATAGCGGTCGTCGATGGGGGTGTATTGCGTCACGCCCAATGCCTGACCGCGTGGCACAATCGTCACCTTTGTCACTGGATCAGAGTGCGGCGTCAGCAAGCCCACCAGGGCGTGACCGCCTTCGTGATAGGCCACCACGCGCAGGTCGTCTTCCGACAGCACCAGCGGGCGTTCCGCGCCAAGCTGGATTTTATCCAGCGCGTCCTCGAAGTTCGCCATCGACACTTTGTCCTGGTTGCGCCGAGCCGCCAACAGGGCGGCTTCGTTCACCAGGTTGGCAAGGTCGGCACCCACCATGCCGGTGGTGGCGCGTGCCAGCGTTGTCAGATCGACATCCGGCGCAAGCGGCACGGTGCGCGTGTGAATTGCCAGAATCGCCATGCGGCCCTTCCAGTCAGGGCGGTCCACCACCACGCGGCGGTCGAAGCGACCGGGGCGCAGCAAGGCTTGATCCAGCCCGTCGGGACGGTTGGTGGCGGCGATGACGACGACCGCCTGCCGCGAGTCGAAGCCGTCCATCTCAACGAGCAACTGATTCAACGTCTGCTCGCGCTCGTCGTTAGTGGTCAGGCTGGTGCCGCGCTGGCGGCCAACGGCGTCGATTTCGTCGATGAAGATGATGCTTGGCGCGGCACGCTTGGCTTGATCGAAGAGATCGCGCACGCGACTGGCACCGACGCCCACCAGCACTTCCACGAATTCCGAGCCGGACATCGAAAAGAACGGCACCTGCGCTTCGCCGGCGACAGCGCGGGCCAGCAGCGTTTTGCCGGTGCCGGGAGGGCCGACCAGCAGCACGCCACGCGGGATCTTGCCGCCCAGGCGTTGATATTTCTGCGGGGTACGCAAGAATTCGACGATCTCCACCAGGTCGTGCTTGGCTTCATCCACGCCGGCAACATCCGCAAACGTGGTGGAGGGGCGATCTTCCAGAATCAGCTTGGCGCGGCTGCGACCAAAGTTGAAGATGTTTTGCTGGTTCTGCGAAGCACGCCGGGTGATCAAGACGATGATCAACACGATGACGGCCACCGGCAACAATTGGATCAACAACTGCACCCACACGTTGCCTTGATCCGCCGGCTTGCTATTCACCGGCACGTTGTGCGCTTCCAACAGCGGCAGCAGCGAAGGATCCTGGCCATCCGGCTCATAGGTGGTGAACTGCGTGATCTTGGTCGTGCTGTTCGCCGGATAATTCACCGCCGTGCTGAAATCACCCGTCACCGTACCGGTCTGGATGGTCACGTCTTTGACGTTGTTGGCGTTAACCTGCTCGATGAAGAAGCTATATTGCACCTGGACCTGTTGTTCTTGTCCATTGCTGCTGACATAAATGGCATAGATCTGATAGCCCAAAAAGACGACCAACGCGAAAAGGGCGATGCGGATCAGCCAGTTGGCTCCGCCGTTACGGGGCGGGGGCGCGCCATCTGGTCCCGTTCCATTGGGTCCGCCGGGGCGTTGACCGTTGGGAGTGGGGCGCTGGGGATTTTGTTGGTCGCTCATCGCGTGCGCGCGTCGCGACCCCCGATCATTCTTGCGTTGCAGCATGTATGTCTTAACCCGCTTTCTCGCCGGGCGAGCGATGCATCATGCGCTCGCCGGATCAAATGCTCTGTTACTGATTATAGAGGAGCCAATCATCCCCCGCCACTGGTGAGATGGCTAGGTCGAGATGATAGTACTGGATCTTTCCTATCGGTTGGCGGCTCTGTCGCCTCATCTGCCGGAGTGCAGATGGGAGTGTTGCGCTGTTCCTGATCCTGGCGGTTCCTTGAATCGTCGCGCTTCCTCAACTGTTTTCATTGAGTGTAACACGCCGGGACCATTCTTGAAAAGAGGTACGGACTCATGTGCAATAATGCCATTGGTGGACCATCCTTTCGAGGTGCGGCTGATGTCTTTTCTGGCGCGCTTTCCCCCCCTTGCCTGGCTGCGGCGACGGTCATGGCGCTGGTTTGCCCTCAGTTGGCTTGGACTGGCGCTGGCAGAGTTCGCGGCGATTCTGGCTCAACTGGATAGCAAACTTGATGCCAGCGGGCCACTTCCGCGCGGCCCAGCGGCCTCCGCGTCGTATGATTCCGGCTGGCCATTGATCTATACCCACGCATCGTTCCGAGCGATCACGTTTCCTGCCTGGCAAAGGGCATTGCGGGCGCATCCTCCGGCGGGGACGTGGAACTGGTTTGCGCTGAGCCTCGACGTGGTATGGCTGGCAATGATCTTCGCCGCCGGGCTGGCGCTGGTGGTGGGCGCGTGGTCGTTGTTGCCGCGCGTGTGGGGAGGCATGCGCCGTGCGGCGCTGCTCCAGGCGGCCTTGAGCGGCACTGTCGCGGCGACGATTTGGGCCATCATCAGCACCGGCGTGGTCACGACCATCAACCAGAATCAGCCGACAGACGCGGCAACCTGGCAGGTCATCTCCCAGCCGTTGCCGTTGATCGGCTTGCTGCCCGGCGTCATTGGCTTCGCGGTGCAGCGCGCCTTTGAGGGCACGGGCGGCTTGAGCATCGCCCTCACCGCCGGCCCCGCGCAGATGGTGGAATTGCTGGCGGTGCTGGCGCTCACCGTTGCCTTGCCCGCTGCGCTGCTGAGTCTGCCCGCTGCGGCGATCGCGCGTCTGGTGGAGCGTCGTCGCACAACCGCATCCGCGACCATTTCCCAGGAGGCATCTCGTCCATGAACTCATTCACGTTGCGCCCCGCGACGGCTGATGATGCCGGGGCGGTGCTGGCACTTTCCCAGAGGGTGTATGGCGACGAAGATGAAATGTCGGCATCCTGGGAAAGCCGGCTGGCAGATCCAAAGGGCGCGGTGACAATCGCCGTCAGCGATGACGGCGCGGTGGTCGGCATCAGCCATTTCGTCAGGCTCACCGAGGATGATGCCTGGTTGGAAGGGGTGCGCGTGGACCCCGCGTTTCGCGGGCGCGGCGTCGGCACGGCGCTGGTGCAGGACGCGCTGGCTCAGGCCCGAACGCAGGGCGCACACGTGTTGCGTGGCAGCGCCGCAGAAGGCAACGCCGCCATGCGCGGTATCTTTGAGGGCAGCAGCTTCACCCAGGTCGGCTCGTATGTCCGTTTCGTCGCCGACACCGCCGGGGCCGAACCCGAATCCAGTGTTGAGCCATTGATTCGCCAGCCCGGCCCTGACGCGCTGGAAAGATTGTGGGCGTGGCTGGAACGCTCGAACATTGCGCCCCTGGCCGGCGGGTGCTATCTGGACGGGCAGCGCGCCGTCAGCCTCACCGATGCCGCGCTGGTCGATTTCCTGCGCGCCGGGCAGGCGTGGACGCTGGAAGAGTACGACGAGATTCAAGCATTGATGCTCGCGGGGCCGCGCCAGCAGGCGGGCGAGCCGATCTTCACCATTCGCTATCTCGATGGCGCAGCGCAGGGCATCGGCCAACTGGCGCTGCACCTGCGCGCCTTCGCCGGCAGCACAGGTTATCAACGCATCGAAGCGCGCCCGCCCGAACTGCTCATTTTGTTCGACGCGCTCAATGGCGCTGGCTTCGCCAATCTCGACTCGCCGACGCACTGGATCTACGCGAAGGAGATCAGGTAAGCCGGCGGCATCTTTTATTCGCCTGGCGCAGCATCGTTGCCGGCATCGGGTGGCGTCAGCAGATCCGCCGCGTTGATGGTCGGCGGCAGCGAACCGGTCGGCGGGCGGGGGCCTGAAGGCGGCGCGGGATTGGGCGTTTGCAAGGGGCCGGACGGCGCGTCGGGGTGTGAGACCAGCGGGCCGCTGGCGCGTGGGGGCACGACCGTCAGATATTGCTGCTCGGCCACCTGGCGCGCCTGCAAGATCAT
>JAJPKG010000483.1 GCA_021323815.1 Pseudomonadota bacterium | reverse complement strand
GCAACCAGCCGTGCGTGGGGTGGTGCAGCAGTGCCGCCAGCGAGTGACACTGCACCTCGCGTCGCTGCCCGCCGCGAATCAGATGATGTTCTGAGGCCAGGCAATAGCCGGTGTCCAGCAGATGACAGGCGACGAAGGGGTGATCCGCGTTCATGGGGCGGTCTCCTGCATGGCCGCCAGCGTGCGGCTGATGCCCTCGGCAAGCGAGACCACCGGCGTATAGCCCAGGTCGCGCCGTGCCGCGCTGATGTTATATGTCTGCGTGCGCGCTAGAATGCTGACGGTGTAGCGCGTCAGGATTGGCTCCTTGCCGGTGAGCATGGCGATCCCTTCCAGCGCGCCGGCCAGTGCCAGCGCCGCTTCCACCGGAATCACCCGGCGGATCGGGGGCAGACTGAGCGCTTGCACCACGTGGCGAATGACCTCCCACAGGCGCGGATGCTCGTCGTTGGTGATGGTGTAGGTGTGTCCGGCGGCTTGTGGCGCGGTCGCGGCCAGGTGCAGCGCGCACGCGACGTTCTCGACATAGGTGAGATCAACAAAGTTGTGGCCGTCGCCGATCTGCGGCAGGCGATGCCGTCGCGCCGCCGCCATGAGGCGCGGCAACAGGGCGCGGTCTCCGGGACCAAAAACCGCCTTTGGCCGCAGGATGACGGTTTCCAGCGCGCCACCCGCGCCGCGCACGATATCTTCGCCGAGCTTTTTGGTGAGCGAATAGACCGAGGCGAAGCGTTTGGGATACGGCACGTCTTCGGTCGCGTCGATCTGATCGGTTCCGTCAAAAACGACGCTGGGGGATGACACATAGACCAGTCGTCGCACGCGGTGCAGCTTGCATCCCGCCAGCACCGCCTGCGTGCCGCCGACGTTGATATCGAAGAAATCCGCTCGCCTTCCCCAGGGTTCAGACATCGCCCCTGCGTGAAAGACGATCTCAACGCCCTTGCACGCCGTGATAACCGCCTTTGCGTCACGCAGATCCGCCGCAATGGGAGTAGCTCCGGCGCGGATGAGATCTTGCACGTCGGCGAAATTGCGCCCCAGCAGGCGCACGCCGTCGCCGCGCGCAAGCAGCATACGCGCCAGATACCGTCCCAGAAATCCCGTGCCGCCGGTGATGAGCGTTTCCATCGTTGCTGCCCCCCATGCAAATCAGACATGCACGATGCGGCGAAGGCCACAGATAATGGCGAAGAGACATATAGTGCTAAGCTCTGGGGTATTGTACACGATTACCTGTAGTCTGCAAGTCATCCGCTCTGCTGTTGCAAGCAGCGGTGTGCAGGAGGTGAGAAACGTGCTCCCCTTGTGCGCTCTGCCAACTGCATGCTACACTGTGTAGCATCATCTCAGAGGCGGAGGGGTGCCGATGACGGCGGATCTGGATGCGGCGCGCGAACTGGTGCCGGCGTTCTTGGATGAACTGCGGGCGTGGGTGAATATCGATTCCGGCAGCGACCACAAGACTGGGGTAGATCAGGTGGGGGCACTGGTGCGGGCGCGGTTCGAGCGGTCGGGGTTCGCCGTCGAGACGCATCCCCAGGCGGTGTATGGCGATAACTTGGTGGCGCGGCGCAAGGGCAGCGGGCGCATGCGGCTGCTGTTGATCGGCCACATGGACACGGTCTTTCCGGTGGGCACGGTGGCTGAGCGGCCTTTCACCATCCGCGATGGGCGGGCCTATGGGCCGGGGATCTTCGACATGAAATCGGGGATTCTCGCCGGCATCACCGCGCTGGATCTCGCCGGGGCGGAAACGTTGGACCGTTTCGCCGCCATCACGTTCATCTGCAACAGCGATGAAGAGGTCGGCTCGCCGGGCAGCACGCCTTTGATCCGCGCCGAAGCCTCACAGGCGGATGTGGTGCTGGTGCTGGAACCGACGCGCGATCCCGCCTGCGTCACCGTTGCACGCAAGGGCATCGCTGCCTATACGCTGGACGTACAGGGGGTGTCTGCGCATGCCGGGGTCATGCCCGAAGCGGGGCGCAACGCCATCCTGGAACTGGCGCACCTGATCATCGCGCTGCAAGGCTTGCATGGTTCTCTGCCCTCGCTCAGCGTCAACGTTGGTGCGGTGTATGCCGACGGGCGGCGCAACGTGGTTCCTGACCGCGCCCAGGCTCATTTCGAGATGCGCGCCGCCGAGCCTGAGATCTTTGCCCAGGGGCAAGCCGCCATCGAGGCGATCATCGCTGCCCCGCGCGTGGTGCCGGATACCGTCGTCACCCTTACCCCAGGTCCGGTGCATCAGCCGCTGGCGCTGACGGAAGGGGCGCGCAAGTTGGTCGCCGTTGCCGGGTCTGTCGGCGCTGAGTTGGGATTGCAGATCAAGCCGCTGAGCATCGGCGGCGCATCGGATGGCAATACCACCGGCGGCATGGGCATTCCCACGCTGGACGGGCTGGGGCTGATCGGCCAGAACAGCCATAACCCCGACGAGCATATCATCATCGACGCTATCCCTGTGCGGCTGGCCTTGCTGGCGGGGATCATTCGCGCGCTGCCCGACGTGATATTGTGACGATTTCACGATTCGGCGCGTGAAAATCGCTTTCATTCACTACCCGCGATCTGCTATAATATGAGGGCGACTGAGCGCCTGGTCGCCCACTTTGCCTTAAGGAGCCGCCAGCATGCAACCAGAGCGAAGCCCCTATCTTGTTTCCCCAGAGCGCCTGCGGGCGCGCTGCGAACCCAATAGCTTTTCCTTTGACACGACGGCCTCGCTGCCTGCTCCGCCGCGCATGGTCGGCCAGGAACGCGCGGCGGAAGCGCTGGAATTCGGCCTGGGCGTGCCCGACAGCCATTACAACATCTTCGTCGCCGGCCCTCCCGGCTCTGGCCGCAGCGTCGCGGCGGAAGAGATTGTGCGGCGCGTTGCTGCCACCATGCCTGTGCCGGATGACTGGTGCTATGTGTATAACTTTGCCCAGCAAACGGTGCCGCGCGCCCTCGCGCTGCCCGCTGGCCGCGCCCGCATTTTTGCCAAACAGGTGGACGATCTCATCGAGGCGACACGCCAGGGATTGAGCGAGGCGTTCGACACGGATCAATATCGCCAGCAGCGCAGCCGCCTGTTGCAGGCGCTGGAAGCCGACCGCGATGCCATCATCGATCGTCTGAACGCCGCTGCCGCCGAGCATGGCTTCATCATCCAACCCGGTGAGGGCGAGCCGAACTTTTTGCCGTTGAAGCCGCGCGAAACGCCCGACGCTCTGCCGGAACCGTATAGCCGCGAGGAGTTTGAGGCGCTGCCGGCCAGCGAAAAAGAGCGTATCAACAGCGAATATCAGATCGTGCAGGAATTGTATGCCAGCGCGCTCTCTCAGGCACGGCGGCTGGGCATCCGCGCGCGCGACGAGGTGCGCGCGTTTGACCGTAACGTTGCCAAAGAGGTCGTGCAACCGCTGTTCGACGCGCTGCGCGCTCAATATGTGGCGTTGCCCACCGTCGTTGCTTATCTGGATGCGATGCGCGACGACATCATCACCAATGCCGACCGCGTGCGCAGCGACGGCGAGAATGTTCCCAGCAGCGACGATGGCGGTCGTGGCGGCGCGGATCCCACAGCGAGCGCAACTGCCGCTCCGTCCTATCTAGCACGCTATAAAGTCAACGTCATCGTGGACCGCACGGGCCAGCAGGG
>JAJPKG010000088.1 GCA_021323815.1 Pseudomonadota bacterium | reverse complement strand
GCAGCGGCCCCACTGTTTCCAGCGACAGCACCAGATAATCATGGATCGATTGCCACAGGTTGTGATAGGTCCAGTCCAGGTGGTTGTCGATAAAAAATTTCTGTTGCGCCTGCGCGGAATATTCGCTGTGCTGGAAATAGAGCGGATCGTGGAAGATCACCAAGCACCACAGCATCCACAGGCCAATGCCCAGCACGCCGGGCAAGGCGTAGAGGAACATGTTGCCCTGCACCTGGCGGCGCGGCAGCTTTTTGCGCCAGCCGATGATGCCGATCAGCACCAGACAGATGAGAAAAAGCGCCCAGCCGTCATAGCGCGCCATCGTCGCCAGAAAAGTGCAGACGGCGGCGAAGATCAGATGGCGTGTGTTGCCGTCTTTCGCCCAGGTGACGAAGTAATAGCCCGCTGCCGTCATGGAAGCCAACAGCACCATTTCGGAAAGCGGCGTCGCCTGCAAATAGAGGATGTTGGGGTTCAGGATGAAAACCAGCGCGCCCAAAAAGCTCGCGCGCTGATCGCTGGTCAGCCGGAACGCCGTGCGATAAAGAAAGACGGCGGTGATGACATAGGCGATCATCGAGGTGAAGCTGCCGGCAAGGCCGCTGCGCCACAGATAATCGTTCCAGATGAAGGGCAGCATCACCAGATGTGGCAGCGGCAGCCACACGCCGCCGAGTTGCGCCAGCCCCGTTGAGCTGGCATCCACCACGCGCCGCGCGATATCCAGATGCGAATGGGCATCGCGATAGAGCAAAATGGTGTGATTCTGAAAGGCGATGTACCAACTGATGACGCTGGCGCAGACGGCGGCGAGCAGCGTTGCCGCCAGCCAGGGATCATCAATGAGCATCAGCGCCGAGGCGAGCGGACCCCGGCTGGGACGAGAGATGCGCACGCGAGGGAGATCGTGCACCGCGAGCATAGCCATACTGATTTGCCTCTGTCATGAAGTAACATAAAAATAGACAAGAGATCTTGTTTTTTCGTGTGTCCACTTGGGTTATATCCGATAAACAGGGGAGGCGTCAACCGCAGGGCATCTTTTTTCCTATCCCCTATCGGTTTGCCATAACCCATGTGCTACAATTCCTGCGTACAACAATTTCGGCGAACATCCCCAATTTGTGTACAGTGCGCGTTGCCTCAAATTCATTTTTATCTATGGTGGAGGTGGTTGATATGGAAAAACGTCTTGCGCTCCTGGCACTGGGTGTGTGCCTTTTCCTGGCAGGCTGCGGCGCTGCCGGCAGCACAAATCAGGCGACAAAGCACCCGGCTGCGACCCCAACAGCGGTGGCGACCCTGCCGCCGCCCTCGACAACGCCCCTGGTGACGATGGGGGCCTCGACCTTCATGGGTGCCACGCATCTGCAAATCAAAGCGGGCACGCCCATCAATTTCGTGGACCCGCGCGGCGCGGGCGGCGTGCATTATCTGGTCATCGGCACCAACGGCGCGTGGCACCAGATGGCCGGCGCGCCCAGCCAGTTGAATAACGCTCAAGGGATGCTGTTTCAGCCGGGGATGTCGCAGAGCATCGTCTTCACGCAGCCGGGCAATTATCCCATCACGTGTACCACGCACCCCGGCATGCAGATCCTCATCACGATCGTTCCGTAATGTATCGCGTGACATGGTCCAGCCGGACGGTTGATGCCATTCAGCCGTCCGGCACAGCAGCATAGGTCCAATGATCGTATAACCAAGCCATTTATCGCAAAAACAGGAACATCTCATGATTCAAGAAAGCACTGAGCATCCCGCGTTGCGGCTTTATGATTCGCACGGCGGCCTCCGGCATGCTCCACAGCGGTTGGGGGAAGCGCCGCGCATCAGCATCATTGTTCCCACGCTCAATGAGAGCGACAACATCGGCCCGCTCTTGCGCCGCATCGACCGTGCCATGCGCGCGCACGGCACCAGCTATGAAGTGATCATCGTGGATGATCATTCCACCGATGGCACCCTCGCTGTCGCTCAATCCATCGCCGAGCGGCTGCATCTGCCGGTGCAGGCGTTGACCAAACAAGGCAAACCCGGTAAGTCCTATTCGCTGCTCGAAGGATTTGCCGCCGCAAAGGCGGACATCCTGGGGATGATCGACGGCGATCTGCAATATCCCCCCGAAAAACTGCCCGAAATGCTTGACCAGATGAAGGAAGCCGATGTGGTTGTCGGCGACCGGCGCAGCACCTATGTGACCGCCTCGCGCCTGCGCGGCACGCTGAGCCGCGCGTTCAGCGCCACCATTGGCGAGCGCCTGATGGGGCTGAACACCGATGTGCAGTCCGGCCTGAAAATCTTTCGTCGCAGCGCCTTTGAGCAGGCGAAGCTGAACCCGACGAAGTGGAGCTTCGATGTCGAACTGCTGAGCCAACTGGCCCATCGCGGCTATCGCATTGCCAATGTGCCGATCGATTTCCAGCAACGCTTCGGCGGCGTCAGCAAAGTGGCCCCGATGGCGGTCGGCATGGAATTGATGGGCCGTTCGCTGCAACTGCGCATCGGCATGTTCGCGGAAGATGCCGTCCGCGCGTTGCAACGCTGGGGCGTTATCCCGCATCCGGCAGATCCGGCGGAACCCGTGCCGCTGTGGGCACAGACGGTGCCTGAAAACGGCGCGCCGGTCGCCGATGACCGTGAAGCCCAGTCGCCCGACGCTTATGCGCGCTGGCTGCATGCCTATGCCGTGCAGTCCGAGGCGCAAAACGAACATGAAGAACTGACAAGTTATGTCGAAGCCGCGCTGGAACCGGTGACAGTGGGCGGTCAGCAGGTGGTGCCGTTCGCGCCGATTCGCCGCTATGCCTCGGCCCGGCAAACCTTCACCAGGCCACAACTGGCGGCGCTGGCGCTGTTGCTGGCGCTGTGGCTGGCAGGCCTATATGGCTTTCACCTGACTGCGCTGGTGGTGACGGTGGCGCTGATCACCGCTGTTTACGTTGGCGATCTGCTACTGACCATGCTGCTGGCGGTCCGCACGCTGGGCGACTCGCCGGAAATCCGCATCGACGATGATCTGGTGCGCTCGCTCGCCGACGCGCCCTGGCCGCGTTACACCATCCTCTGCCCACTCTATAAAGAGGCAGAGATCGTGCCGCAGTTTGTGCAGGCGATGGAGCGGATGGATTATCCCGTAGATCGGCTGCAAATCCTCTTTCTGACGGAAGAGAGCGACGCAGCGACGCGCGATGCCATCGCCGCCATGCGCCTACCGTCCCATTTTGAGATCGTCACCGTGCCGGACGGCGAGCCGCGCACCAAACCACGCGCCTGCAATTATGGTTTGCTGCGCGCCACCGGCGATTTCGTGGTCATCTATGATGCCGAGGATATTCCCGATCCGTTGCAGTTGAAAAAAGCGGTGCTGGCCTTCGCGCAACATGGCGATGATCTCGCCTGCGTGCAAGCCAAGCTGAATTTCTATAATCCGCGACAAAACATTTTGACGCGCTGGTTCACGACGGAATATACCTTGTGGTTTGACCTGACGCTGCCGGGGCTGCAATGGGCGCGCACCGCGCTGCCATTGGGCGGCACGTCGAATCATTTCCGCGCGTCACTGCTGCGCCGCGTGGGCGCGTGGGATCCCTTCAACGTCACCGAGGACTGCGATCTGGGCCTGCGCCTGGCAGAACACCGCCTGCACACCGTCATGCTGGATTCCACCACAATGGAAGAGGCGAACTCGAATCTGCGCAACTGGGTGCGCCAGCGCTCGCGCTGGATCAAGGGCTATATGCAGTCCTATCTGGTGCATATGCGCCGCCCGGAGCGCTACGTGCAGCAGGGCCGCCTGATGGATTTCCTGGCGTTGCAGGTGGTGGTCGGCGGGCGTTCGGCCACGCTGTTCCTGAACCCCATCATGTGGAGCTTGCTGGCGATCTACATCGCCTTCGCGCCCCTCGTCAGCGGTCTGTTCCACGCGCTCTATCCCGCGCCGGTCTTCTATATGAGCATCGGCTGTTTCGTCTTTGGCAACTTCCTGTATGTCTATTCGTATCTGGTGGCGTGCGCGCGCCGGCAGCATTATGAATTGATGCCCTGGGTGTTGCTGGTGCCGGTTTATTGGCTGTTGATGAGCGTAGCTGCATCAGTGGCGCTCTCTCAACTCATCATCAAGCCGTTTTATTGGGAAAAGACGCAACATGGCCTGCACCTGCGCCATCAGCCGACACTGGTGGAACAGATGCAGCAGCGCGTCACGGAGGGCATCGAGCGCATCACGCAAACGGGTGTTCACGTGGTGGTGCCGTCGCCCACCCAGCCTGCCTTCGTTCCGGTGGAATAGGGCAATCACCTCTTGTTCATGCAATACAACGATAAACTCATGGCATATGCCGCCCGCCTGAGGTACAATAGAGTTGAGGCAGATAAACGAAGGGGGCGTGTGTCACATTGGTCAAGTCGTTGTCCACCTCGCAAAAGCTGCGAGGTGGATACTATACTCCGGAGCCAATTGCACAGTTTCTCGCCCGGTGGGCGATCCGCTCACGACACGATGCGGTCCTGGAGCCAAGTTGTGGCGATGGAGAATTGCTCGTCGCGGCGGCGCGTACGCTCTTGGCATTGCAAGCATCTCCTGAGCAGATCGCCTCAATGCTTCAAGGTGTTGAAATTGATGCGGATGAAGCGCAACGGGCGCGGGATCGTTTGCAAGAGATGGCTATCCCTGATGCCGCTACCATTGTTCATACAAGTGATTTTTTTTCTTATGCCAAAGATCATTATCTGGAGCAGCGATTTCTTAGCACAGTGCTGGATGCTGGGCAATCATTTGATGCCATCATAGGCAATCCGCCTTTCATTCGCTATCAAAGCTTTGCCGAGGATCACCAAACACTGGCGTTTGAGATGATGCGTCACTATGGCTTTCATCCAAATCGGTTGACGAATGCCTGGGTACCGTTTCTGGTCATCAGTGCACATTTGCTTACGGCTGATGGACGCTTGGCTTTCGTGATTCCCGCAGAATTGTTTCAGGTGAGCTATGCTGCTGAAATTCGTCGATTTCTGAGCGAGTTCTTCCATCGCATCACGCTCCTAACCTTCAAGAAGCTCGTTTTCCCTGACATCCAACAGGAAGTTATTTTACTCCTTGCAGAAAAACGAGGTACAGGACGTGCGGGCATTCGCGTGGTGGAATTCGATGGATTACGTGATTTTTCTACAGATGGGCATGCATCGCTGCGGCATGCTGTGGTAAAACCAATGGATCATTCCACTGAAAAGTGGACG
>JAJPKG010000261.1 GCA_021323815.1 Pseudomonadota bacterium | reverse complement strand
CGTGGTATCGTGACTATTACAACGCGATCGGCATTTACCAGCAGGCGGTGTACCCCGGCGTTCCCGAACTGCTGGCGCGCTTGCGCAAGCAGAGACGACGCGTCATCATGGCGACATCCAAACCGGCGGTCTATGCCGAGCATATCGCCCGGCATTTCGGCCTGGCAGGCTATTTCGACGCCATCGTGGGCAGCGAACTGGATGGCACGCGTACCGACAAAGCCGAGGTCATCGCCGCCGCCCTGGCCGCGCTGGCGGGGGTCGATCCGGCGCGGGCGGTGATGGTGGGCGACCGCGAGCATGATATCATGGGAGCGCGGGCCAACGGCCTCCATGCCGTCGCGGTGGAATATGGCTTCGGGACGGCGGAAGAATTGCGCGCTGCCGCGCCAGATCATCTCATCCCCAGCGTTGCCGCGCTGGCCCAGTTTTTCGAGGAGCATTGACCATGCGCTATGCCGAGGCTGCCGAGCCGCGCGAGATGTATTATTACGTCAACACCTTCACCGATACGCCGTTTGCCGGCAATCCTGCCGCGCTGCTCATTTTGAAAGAAGATCGTGACGCCGAGTGGATGCAAGCCGTTGCCCGCGAGACCAATCTTTCCGAGACGGCGTTCCTGCACACGGAACCCGGCAACAAGCTGCGGCTGCGCTGGTTCACCCCTCAGACGGAAGTGTCGCTGTGCGGCCACGCCACATTGGCGACAGCGCACATCCTCTTTTCGGAGAACGTCTTTTTGCCCGGCGAAGAGGTCACGTTTCAGACGCTCAGCGGGCCGTTGCGTGCCACCAAACAGCAGAGATGGATCACCATCGATCTGCCGGCACGGCCCGTCGCCCCGGCGCAGCCGCCCTTTGACATCGCCGCCGCGTTGGGCGGGCCGGTGGGCAACATGCTGGCGAATGAGCAGGACGTGTGGCTGGTGGAAGTTGCCAACGAGACGCAGTTGCGTGCCCTCACGCCCGATTTCGACGCCATGCGCGCGGTACGCGGCGTCATCGTCACCAGTCGCGCATCCACGCCGGGCTATGATTTCGTCTCGCGCTACTTCGCCCCCGCTGTCGGCGTGAATGAAGATCCTGTCACCGGCGCAGCGCATTGTTCCCTCGCGCCCTATTGGTCAGCCAAGCTCGGCAAGACGGAGATGACCGGCTATCAGGCATCGGCGCGGGGCGGCGTGGTGCGCGTGCGGCTGGAAGGCGACCGCGTCGCGCTCAGCGGCCAGGCCGTGACGCTGATCCAGGGGATCTGGTATGGATAGGCGTGATCTCAGCATATCTATCCCACCTCTCATTAAGCAGGCGTTGACCGTTGATCCCACCTATAGCCCAGCCTGGAATCTCACCCGCCAACAAAGACTATCTGGACCTGCGGAAAAAGATCGACCGCGCTTTGCGGGGCGGGTGGAATCCCTTCTCGCGCTAAGTTTCGCTGTGTGCCATCAGGCTTGTCTCACGGCAGTCCCAGCTACCAGCGGGCAAAATTCGCGCTTGCTGTGCTGAATGACCATTGCATGCCGCTCTCCGTCTTTCTACAATAGGTGAAGAAGGATCTGGTAGGCTGATGGATTGCTGAAAGAGCGAGCACTGAGAGCGAGGCAGCCGATGGCAGAGCGAGAAGGAGCATTGCGCGACCTGTTGCTGCGCCTGGTGGAGAATGAATATGCGCTCGGCGTGCGCTACGCGGAATGGCGCGCCCGTGCCCCCCAGCAAGACGCCACCCACATGGTAGATTTGATGGCCCAGCAGGAATGGGCGCACGCCCGCGCCCTGGCGGCGCTGCTGCCCCCCGCTGACGCGCCGTTCAGCCTGTTCGAGCGCGCTGAACCGATCGGGATCTCATTCCTGCGCGCGCCCCTGCGCGATTGGGTGGATCTGGTTGCGGTGAATTTCCTTTTCGATGGCGCGCTGAGTGTCATCTGCGCTGCTGCCGTGGACTCTGCCGACGCGCCATTCGCTGCTGTGATGCAAGCGATCTTGCGCGACGAGACGCACCACGCCGCCTTCGCCATCAGTTGGGTGAAGCGGCTGGCGGGCGAGGGTGGTCCCACGCGTGACGGCATCGAAGCGGCAATCCGGCGCATCTGGGATGAGACGCTGTGCTGGTTCGGCCCGCAAGATGACCCCGGCGCGTGCACGTTGTACGATCATCACCTGCTGGACGCCATGCCCGACGTGCTGCGCGCCCGGCTGCTGAGCCACGTTGGCCCGGTGGCCCGCGCCACCCGCCTGCGCCTGCCCTTGCGCCCGGCACCGCATGGTAACGCCTGGGTGCTGACCACGCCACTGCCCTGGGCACGCTGGAACGCGGCAGCCTGGCAACTCGATCCCCCGGAGGCCCTGCCGTGAACCCTGACGCAACCGACGTTCCCTTTGTGCTGCTCACCCGCGACGCGCTGGACCGCGACGACTTGATCCGGCGCGTGGCGCATCCCAGCGCGGGGGCCATCGTTACCTTTGAGGGCGTGGTGCGCGACCACGCGCGGGGCCGCGCCGTGGAATTTTTGGAATACGAAGCGTATGCGGAGATGGCCGAAAGCCGGATGCGCGCCATTGCGGAGGAAGCGAAAACGCGCTGGGGAACGGAGCGCATTGCCATCGCGCATCGCTTCGGGCGCATGGCCGTTGGGGAGATCAGCGTCATCATCGTCGTTGCCAGCCCCCACCGCGCCGAAGCCTTCGACGCCTGCCGCTTCATCATCGACACGCTGAAAACCACTGTGCCGATCTGGAAGAAAGAGATCGGCCCCGACGGCGCTGAGTGGGTCGAGGGATGACAAGAACCGGAACCCGCCGTGCCTTCAAGCCGTGCGGAGTGTCAAACTCCTGTAGCCCGGAGGGCTTTCTTTTCCGAGCCGGGAGGTTTAGCTCCCGGCGGCCTCGCTCGGCGATCGCCTCCCATCGGAGAGATCGGCTTCTTGCCCCACATTCGCGGTTCAGCTCCCGGCGGCCTCGTCCGGCGATCTCCTCCCACCGGAGAGACCGGCTTCTTGCCCCACATTCACGGTTCAGCTCCCGGCGGCCTCGTCCGGCGATCTCCTCCCACCGGAGAGATCGGCTTCTTGCCCCACATTCACGGTTCAGCTCCCGGCGGCCTCGTCCGGCGATCTCCTCCCATTGAGAACGCTTTCGCCGGGTGCGAGTTGAAGCGCGATTCGTCGCGCCCCGACGGGAACGGGCAGCCCGCTATTCCCCCGCCCGCAGCGTGGGGAACAGGATCACCTCGCGGATGTGGTCGTGATCGGTGAAGGCCATCACCAATCGGTCGATGCCGATGCCCACCCCGCCTGCTGGGGGCATGCCAACCTCCAGCGCCTCCACGTAATCTTCATCCATCACCTGCGCCTCGTCGTCGCCCTGCGCGCGCTGGCGCAACTGATCCTCGAAGCGCGCCCGCTGATCGATGGGATCATTCAGTTCGCTGAACGCCGTCGCCAACTGCATGCCCGCCAGATGCACCTGGAAGCGCTCCACGATGCCCGGCGCGCCCGGCTTCTGCTTTGCCAGCGGCGACAGATCGATGGGATAGTCATACAGGATGATCGGCTGCAACAGTGCGGGATCGTCCTTGCGGAACATCTCGTCTTTCAGTTCATCGATCAAACGGCCCCAACCGCGATTGGGATCGAACTTGATCCCCTGGCGGCGCATCTCGGCAGCCAGCGATTCCTTGTCGGGGAATTGGTCATAGTCGATGCCCGTATATTCCGCGATGGCATCATGCAGCGTCACGCGCCGCCAGGGCGGGGTCACATCGATCTCGTGGCCATGCCAGGTGAATTTCGTATCCCCCAGCACCGCCTGCGCCGCCGCCACGATCATCTCTTCGGTACGCTGCATCATGGTCGTGTAATCGGCGTAGGCTTCGTAAAATTCCAGCATCGTGAATTCAGGGTTGTGCGCCTTGTCGATGCCCTCGTTGCGGAAGTTGCGCGCCACCTCATAGACGCGCTCGATGCCGCCCACCAGCAGGCGCTTCAGATACAACTCCGGCGCGATGCGCAAGAACATATCTTGATCCAGCGCGTTGTGGTGGGTGACGAAGGGCCTGGCCGTTGCGCCACCGAAAAGCGGCTGCAAGATCGGCGTTTCTACTTCCAGATAGCCATGCTCATCCAGATAGCGCCGCAGGGCGGAGATGGTGCGCGCCCGCGCCACGAACAACGGAATCTCTTCGTCACGGTTGGCGATGAGATCCAGATAGCGCTTGCGATAGCGCAGCTCCACGTCTTGCAAGCCCTCGTGCTTGGCGGGCAGCCCGCGCAACGACTTCGCCAGCATCTCGTAAGACTGCGCGTGCAGGGTGCGCTCGCCGGTGCGCGTGACAAACAAGAAGCCGGTGACGGCGATGAAATCCCCACGATCCAGCTTGCGCACGGCGTCGAAGCTTGCGCCGAAATCATCCGGGCGGAAATAGACTTGCATGCGCCCGCTGCCATCTTCAATATTCATGAAGATGACCTTCTTATCGCGGATGAGCACGATGCGCCCGGCGAGCGTGACCGTCGTTTTGTCAGCGGCCAGCTCGTCGAAGTGTTCCAGCGCCTCGGCAATGGTGTGGGTGCGCGGTTTCGACAAACGCGGGGGAAAGGGATCGATCCCAGCCTCGCGCATTTCAGCCAGCTTCTGCTCACGAACTTCACGCTCGTCCATCGAAAATGCTCCTCATCGTGCTCAGTGAAAATCGGCGCATGACGCAGCGCATGCTCTTTGTAGTATGTCACATAGCACAGCAAAAAGCACCATCATAAGGATGTGGGCGGTTGAGGACGTTGCAGAATTTACCCCCGGACAGCCCGGAGGGGTTTCTTTTCCGAGCCGGGGGGTTCAGCCCCCGGCGGTCTCGCCACACGCTGTCCGCCCTATTGTTCAAAATGACATGAGTCGCCGCCCCATCTGAGCATTCGAGGGGAAAAGATGACTTTCGGCGACCTTGGATAGCCGGATCGGCACAACTCATGCGTAAGATGCAGAGGGGATATGGTATCCTTTCCCCGACACCGATGTGTTAAGGATGTCGCACAGTTTTAGAGGAGGAACCTCATGGTTATCGCGCAAGCATATCTCGCATCGCTCGCATTCGCAGTCAGTGATCGCCTGGTTCTGGCGCGCCGCCGCGCCCATACCGGTCAGGGGTTGGTGGAATATGCCCTGATCATTGCTGCCGTCGCCATCGCCGCCATTGTGGTGCTGGGCATCCTCAGCGGCCAGATCAACAAAACCTTCACCTCGATCTCCAACAACTTACCGAACCTGACTCCCCCTCCTAGTTCAAACTAATCATCATTGCCCAGTTTGCCTGCCGTCAGAATCTGTGGGGAGGTTGTTGTTCTACGTCCTGTTTAGGAGGAACAACTTGCCTCGTTGCCTGTTGGCAGGTGCGAGTATCTTGAAGATGTCGGGAGGAAGGACTCCTGGCTGCCGGTGGAGCAGGATGCACGTAACCGGCAGGCTTTCGCCCAAAGCCCCGCCGCAGGCGCGCCCGCAGGGAGAGCGGGAACGCGCGCCTGCGGCTTTTTTTGCTCTTGGCCTGAGCGCACGCCTCATGTTATACTGGCCTTGCAGATATTCACATTCGTTGAGGTAGGGTTTGAGCATGGGCGTGCGCATTCGGACGATCACCGTCGGCATCGGCGAGCCACATCCGCTGAGCAACGCGGCACTGGACCGCGCCGGCAAGCTGTTGAAGGCGGCGGAGCCGCTCTTTCGCGAGGCGGGGTATGAGGTGCAGACACAGCGCATCTCCACGCGCCCGCTTTTTCTGGATCGCCTGCATGCGCGCGAGGCGGAGATCGTCAATTACGCGACAGCCTTGCAAGAACGCTGCGAGCAGCGCGACTTCAACTATCTGTCGCTGGGGCCGGTGCTGGCGGACGATCCCACATTCCCCATCGAACGCATCAACCTGCTGCCCGACATCCTGGCCCCTAACCCCGCGCTGAACGCAACGGTGCAGATCGCCTCAGACGCCAACGGCGTGCGGCTGGATGCCGCCGTTCCCACGGCCAAAGTGATCCGCGCGCTCAGCCAGCAGACGGAACAAGGTTTCGGCAACATGCGTTTCGCGGCGGTGGCGAATTGCCCCCAGCGCGGCCCGTTCTTCCCGGCGGCGTATCAGCCTGACAGCGATTGGGGCTTTTCCATCGGCTTGCAGTCCGCCGGTCTGGTGCGCGAAGCCCTCAGCGAAGCGGTGCGCGACGCCAAACTCGGCCCCGCCGCGCTGAATTCACTGGCTCCGCGCTTGATTGCCGCGCTGGAACGCGAGGGGCGCGTCATCTCGGAGATTTCCGCGCGTCTGGCCCGCGAGCACAACATCCCCTTCACCGGCCTGGATCTTTCCCCCGCGCCCAATGGGGCCGAAAGCATCGCCGACGCCATCGAAGCAGTGGGGTTGGGCAACTTTGGCGATCCAGGAACGCTGACGGTGACGGCGGCCATCACCAAAGCCCTGAAAAGCACGGGGCTGAAGACCTGCGGCTATAACGGCTTGTTTCTGCCGGTGCTGGAAGATGCCGGCATTGTGCGCCGCCTCACCGCCAGCGCCATCGGCATCCCCTCGCTGCTGCTCTATTCCAGCGTGTGCGGTGCCGGGTTGGATACCGTGCCCATCCCCGGCGACGCCAGCATCGAGCGCATCGCCGCCACGCTGCTGGATGTCGCCACGCTTTCCACGCGCCTGTCGAAGCCGCTTTCCGCGCGCCTGTTCCCCATCCCCGGCGGGCAAGCCGGGCAGATGACCACCTTCAACTCGCCATGGATCACCAACGCGCCTATCATGGCGATCTAGGCCCCATCCCCCGACCCCCTCCTCATCCTGCGAAGAGAGAGGGGGCGATCTCTGGGGCAGATAGCTGTGTAGATCGACGCGACCAGTGAATCGAACGCTCTGCCCCTTTCCAGATCTGCTTGGAAGGGCAAGGGGTGGGGCCAAGAGAAGGACGAGGCACCATGCAAACAAAACGCTCGCGCGAGATGTTCGCGGCGGCGCAACGGGTGATTCCCGGCGGAGTGAATAGCCCCGTGCGGGCGTTTCGCGCCGTCGGGGGCGATCCGCTTTTCATCGAGCGCGGCGCGGGATCGCGCATCTGGGACGCCGACGGCAATGCATACATCGATTACGTGCTTTCATGGGGACCGCTGATCCTGGGCCATGCGCCGCCCGATGTTGTCGCCGCCGTCATCCAGGCCGCGCAAAACGGCACCAGCTTCGGCGCGCCGACGGGCCGCGAAACTGAGCTAGCGGAACTGGTGTGCGCGCTGGTTCCTTCGGTGGAAAAAGTGCGTTTCGTCAATTCCGGCACCGAAGCGGTGATGAGCGCGTTGCGGCTGGCTCGCGCTTTCAGCGGGCGCGAGGTGATCATCAAGTTTGACGGCTGCTATCATGGCCACGCCGATGGGCTTTTGGCCAGGGCTGGTTCCGGCGTGGCGACACTGGGGTTGCCGGATTCCCCCGGTGTGCCGCGTGACGCCGCAGCCAAAACCGTGATCGCTCCTTACAACGACCTCGCTGCCGTGCAGGCGCTGTTCGCGGAGCATTCGGGCGAGATCGCGGCGGTCATCGTCGAGCCGATTGCGGGCAACATGGGCTTCGTGCTGCCCCAGCCAGGCTTTCTGGAAGGGTTGCGCGAGATCACACGAGCCGATGGCGCGCTGCTGATCTTCGATGAAGTGATGACCGGCTTTCGCGTGGCGCGTGGCGGCGCTCAGGAACGATATGGCGTGACGCCGGATCTCACCACGCTGGGCAAGGTCATCGGCGGTGGTCTGCCGGTCGGCGCATATGGCGGGCGAGCAGAGATCATGGATCTGGTCGCGCCGCAGGGGCCGATGTACCAGGCCGGCACGCTGTCGGGCAATCCGCTGGCGATGGCGGCGGGGATT
>JAJPKG010000393.1 GCA_021323815.1 Pseudomonadota bacterium | reverse complement strand
CGCAGGTGAGTGTGGCCGAGCGGTTCACCCCGGCCATGCAATGGATGAGCACGCGCCGCCCGCCGCGCAGGATCTTCGCCACGTCGCGGGCGTCGGCATCCAGCGCTTCCCAGGTATAGCCAAACATACCCTCGCCGCGTTGCCAGCGGCGGTCATGCTTGCTCAGCGGCCAGGGATCGTTCAATTCGCACAGGTTCACGATGCTGTCAACCTCAGGGCGGTCGATGTCGCCCAGTTCGGCGCGGCTGGGGCCGAGAAAGAGACGCTCGCGCAGTAAAACGCCGGACGCCGGATCAAGGCAGATGGGGATGGGCGAGCCACCGTAGATCGCCTGGTGCCAGGGTCGCCAGGGATGCGGCGCATCGACGCGGGCATAGTTGGGGGTGCGCTCATAGGGAACGGCGGCGATGGCTGCCAGGGTTTCGGCATCCAGGGGAAATGGAAAAGACATGAAAAAACGGTAGCTCCTCAATGAATTTGATGTAGGGATCGTAGCGGATAGCACCGCTTCCTGCAAGCGCTGTGCAACCAGATTGTCTTATAGCACATGCAATGATGCCCAAGATATGTTACGATAGCCTCATGGCATGATCCCATTCGTCTGAGGTAGTCGCATGACGGAATACGTTCCACCCTTTATCTTCGGGCATCGGGGCGCGTCGGCCCATGCTCCGGAAAATACGCTGGTCGCGTTCGCGCTGGCGGTGCAACAGGGCGCGCAGGGCATAGAACTGGACGTGCATCTGACGGCGGACGGCCACGTGGTGGTGATGCACGACGACACGGTGGACGCCACCACCGACGGGCATGGGGCCGTCGCCGCCATGACGCTGGAACAGGTGCGCAAGCTGCACGTGCACGAGCGCGGCAACCGCAAGGCGGCATCTTCAGAACCGGTGCCGCTGCTGAGCGAGGTCTTTGACCGCACCGTGCCGGGAACGCTGGTGATCAACGTCGAGATCAAGCCGGCCAAAGCGCCGGAGTTGATCGATGCGGTTGCGCGGCTGATCGCCGAGCGCAATGCCGTCGGCCAGGTGCTGCTGTCATCTTTCGACCGTTTCAATCTGGCGTATACCCAGCAGCGGCACTCCTCCTTGAGGCGGGCGCTGTTATATCCTGCGTCGTCGTTCGAGGGGATGATGAGCAGCATGCGCAACAGCCTGGCATGGATCACAGGGGCGAGCGCGCTGGGTTGCGAGGCAATCCATCCTTACTGGCGGCTGGTGACGCCGGCGGTGGTGGAACGTGCGCACCTGTTGGGGATGGACGTGAACGTCTGGACGGTAGACGATGAGCGTGCGCTGCGCCATCTGGCCCGCCTGGATGTTGACGGCATCATCACCAATGATCCCGCCCGCGCCCGTGCCGTCGTCGGGGCGCTCGCCCCCGCCCGCGCCGGCTAGCCGCTTGACACGCCCCGCTCTGTTTCTTCGGGAAACGAGAATCGTGCCCACTTCATCGGGGCGAGACCTGGCTTGCCCGCGCAGCCCACCGGAAACGAAACCTCCAGGCTGAAATGTGGCACCATTTCACTACTCCGAACATGCCAGCGGGACCAGATCGCGCGATCTGGTCCCGCTTGTTGTTGCCGGCTCACTTCATGAATGAACCGGCACCTGATAGATCGGCTAGACGTTGGTTGCGCCGCCGGTGGCGGGGCGTGCCGAGGGCGCGGGGGCCGGGGTCGTGACCGGTGGGCGCAGACGGCGCACCTCTTTGCCCTGTGCGTCGCGATACACGTCGTATTCCTCGACCTCTTTATCCAGCACCTTGCCGTCGCGCAGGCGCACGCGCTCGCGCGTCAGGCGGATGGTGCGCGCATAGGTCGTGTCGGCCACGCGCTGCGAGTTTGTCGCGTCCATCACTTCGCGTTCCACCGTCACATCTTCTTCGGTGACGATCAACTCGTCTTCCTCGCGGCGACCGAGCCAGAAGAAGAGCGGCAGCAGCGGCAGCAAGAACAGCAGCGGCAGGATGATCAAGAGCCAGGGAATGTTTGGTGCGGGCTGCGGCACCACTTGCAGCGGGCCGGTAGCGGCGATCAACGGGCAGTTCTGGCTGGGCGAGGCCGACTGGCAGGAGGGATCCGTCGCCGCCTGGCAGCCGTTGCTCACCGTCGCGCCCTGGGGGAAGGCGGCGATGATCACCTTATCGTTGGTGGTGTTGTTGACATCCGGTGCTTTGTAGGTCAGGGTGAAGGAACCGTCGCTGGCGGTCGTGGTGGCCGGCAACGTGGCGGCCTTGCTGCAATCGAAATTGTTCGCGCTGCCCACATAACCAACGACCTGCAAGGGCTGCGGGCCGCTGCCGCCGGCAGCACCGCCCAGCCAGCCGACGCCGGTGATGCTGGCGGTGTCGCCGCTGGTCACCTGCGATGGAATGGTGTAGCTTGGCGGCGAGACATACAGGTTTTGCATCTGGCCGACGAGGCCGCTGCAATCCTGTGTGGTGCTGACGCCCACCTTAAAGGGATATGTGCCGTTGGATTGGCTGGTGAGCGGCAGGTTCGACAGTGGGGGAGCCGTCACGGTGGCGGAGTTGTTGCTGAGCGTGCCCAGCGTGGTGCAGGTGATGCCCTGCGCGCTGCCGATGACCACATTCAGGGATGTCGCGTTCGCCGGCAGGTTTTCCGCCGTCACGGTGAACTGCGTGCCGGGATACACCACCTGAGGATCAATGGAGATGCAGGTTTTGCCGCCGGTCTTCTGCACGCAGTTCTGCACGAAAGGCTGCACCAGCAACAGCGCATCCGTCGCCTGCACTTCGTCCGAAGCCCCCGGCAGCGCGGTGCAGGGCGGGTTGGGGATGGAAATGCGGATGTTGACGATGGACGCTTCCGTCACCGCCGGGGCCAGGAATTGGACCGGGGTGAAGGCCAATTGATCGCCGTTATCGGTCTGTGGCGTGGCGAACGTCCTCAAAGGGTTCGCCTGGTTGCCCTTCAAGATGGCGCGGCACTCGCGGTGAATGTCGGTGTCGGGGCCGATGATCTGGTTGGTCAGGGGCCATTTGTGGTTGGGGTTGCGGATCGGGAACGCATCGCTCTGCCACACCTGCACGGGGCTGTTCGGTTTCCACCCGCCGATGCCATAGAGCGTCACCAGATCGCCGCTGTGCGCCATGCCGATGTCGGTGCGCGGACCGCCATTGACGCTGAACTTTGCACAATGCCCGTTCGGGCTGCTTACCAACGGATTCGGGTTCGCGTTTGCGCCCAGCGCGTTTTGGAAATTCGCGGGAGAATCACCGGGACAAATATCGGAATAATCCAGGCTCGGCGTCGCGGCGCGAGCAGTGGTCATGCTGGTTGCCAGCGCGCCGATCAACGCGAAGACAACCAGACAGGGCGTGAATAACGCTCTGCGGGTTAAGGAAAACCGCATATGCAAAAAGACCTCCTGAGCTGCGATTACAGTAGAGATGTGGTGGAATCCGTTAGGCAGGATAGCATAGTTTCCCTGAATAGCCAAGAGTATGTGACATCCAGTGATCTATGCACCTTCTCAGACCAAGACGGCCTGTGTCATCCTTGAGTTACGGTCCTGGTCACAATGTGGCGCACTACCAGCAGGATGCGCGCCAATGGCCGAGGCTGGCCGATTGGCGGCCCATCCTCATGCCACTTGCGCTCGTTTAACAATGAGAATTGCCCGGAAGGGTTCGCCATTCCAAGCCGGGAGGGGTTGGCTCCCAGCGGACCTGCTGGACGACCATCGCCCCCTGACTTCTATCGCCGAAACTTGAAATACTTAAATCCATTCGCCAGCTTGAAATCGTGGCCGTGCCGGCGTGCCTCGGCGGCTTCTTCCCGCGCATCTTCCATCACCCATTCCATCGGGTCGCGCGAAAGCTGCGAGACGTGCGCCCGCAGCGCGTCGGCCTGGCGCGCCACGTCCTCTTCCGTCACTTCCACCCAGCGGTCGGTGTGGGTGGTGTTGGTCAGATAGAGTTCCCCCACGTCGTGCGGCTCTAATCCTTCCGGCTCATAGAGTTCGGGGAAGATCAGGCGCATGCTGGCCGAGGGCATGATCGCCCCCATCGTCACTTCGCCCACCACGCGGTGATCGGGATGGTTGATGTAGCTCTGGCCGTGATAATACGTCGAAGGATCTTGGGTAATGACGATATCGGGTCGCGTCCGGCGGATGACACGCGTCACATCGCGGCGCAGATCCAGCGACGGCTCCAGCATGGAATCGACGTAATTCAGGAAGATCACGTCGTGGTGCACGCCCAGGCGGCGCGCAGCCTCTTGCGCTTCAGCTTGGCGCGTGGCGGCCAGTTGCTCGCGTGTCATGTGTGGGTCGCGCGTGCCGACATCACCGTTGGTGAGGATGCAATAATGGATGTCATAGCCTTCCCGCGCCCAGCGAGCGATGGTCGCGCCACACATGAATTCGCCGTCATCGGGATGCGCCATGACGATCAGCACGCGCGGCGCGGTTTGTGGTTCTGTCATTGGTGAGATGTGCTATCCTTTCGGCTAAGATCAACACTGCTTCTCAGATTATGGCATATAGCGCGTGCATATTGCATGCGCTTGTGTTTTCTGCTACACTGGACAGAGCATGATATGCTCACTATTTTGATGCAACAGACCCCAGACACGCCCGCAGTGACGCCGCAGGGCGGCAGATGGGCAACGCGCATTCACAAAGGGGGCCGTTACGGTGGCAAAGGAACCGTCACTCGACAATCTCTGGCTAGCGCAAACACTCTATGATATTGGGGCCGTGCAGTTCGGCGAATTCACCGTCAGCCAATCGGCGGCGAAATCACCCGTCTTCATCAACCCCAAGAAGCTCATCAGCAATCCGATGGCGTTGCGCGTGGCGGCCAAACTGATCGATCAAGAAGTGCAACTGGCGCAATCGCTGCGCAAGCCACGCATCCAGCCTTTTGAAGTGGTGGCGGGCATCCCCGTCGGTGGTTTGTTGCTGGCGGTGGCCTATTCGCTGGAATCGTCAATACCCTGCATCTATCCGCGTCTCAGCCAGCAGGGTACCGGCGCGCGAGGCATTGAGGGCGAGTTTCAGAAGGGCAACCGCGCGCTGCTGATCGACGATCTCATCACGACCGGCGGCAGCACCATCCAGACGGCGCGCTTTCTGGCCGAGCATGACGTGGTGGTGAAGGATGTCATCGTGCTGATCGACCGCGAGCAGGGCGCGACGGAACAGCTCAAGCATTACGGCTATAACCTCATCAGCATCCTCAAGCTGGAAGTGATGCTCAACCACTATCACGCGCAGGATCTCATCAGCGAAGAGATGTATGAGCGGTGCATGCAATATGTGCGCACGCATCAGGCTCCCCCCAAGCCGCCGATGGATATCGCCGACCTGCCGCCCATCCCCGACGCCGAAGACATGAACTGAAGCCGGGATTATGAGACAAGGGGACGCACTCGCCTGGGTGCAGCCCCTTTGCTAGAGCGCGTGTTCGCTCACAGCAGGTAATAGATGTCGTAGGTGGTGCCTTCTGCCACGAGAATCGTTCCTTGAGGCCCGATGAAATTCAATCCGGGGCTGACGGGATTCCATCCACCGTGATCGTGCATGAAGGTGATGAGGTTGCCTTCACCGCTGGCGAGGAAGGGCGAACACCAGTCATACGCTTTTTTGTAGGTAGGCTCGTACATGCCCGGCTGGTGGACGCGAATGCGCGTCAGCGGCGGCAATTCCACATCTGTATACGTCCCATATGGTGGCAGCTTGTAATAATAGCCGGATGACCAGCCACTCCCAGGGCAACTGGGCACCGGCGGCGGGAATGCGTAGCGTAGATGGTATGTCACCAGCCCGTTGCCGTGATCCGTCGCCGCTTCCAGGCCGACATAGCGCGCGTGCGGGCTGGCCCAGCAATAGGGATCGCCGCATGGCGCTTCAAACAGGCCATCAAACGGGAAGGTGCTGGACTGCAAGAAGCCCACTGCCGGCAATTGCGTGGCAAAGAAACTGCGCACGTTGGCGACACTGGAACCGGCAGTGCAAACATCCTCGCCATAAATGGCGAACGTATAGCTGTTGCCGGCGTGCGTCAGCGTGACGCTGGTGCTGGACGAGTTCGCCGGAAACGGCACATCGCCGAAAAGCGATCCGCCGCTGGCGGGACCGTAGCCCGAAACGATGGTTGAGCATGGCGTGATGGATGGTGCCGGTGTGGACGCGCCCCCCGGCGTGGTGGTTGTGCTGCCCCCGCCGGCGGACGAACTGCCACCGGATGACGACGATCCACTGGTGGTGGTCGTCACGGTCGCGGTGCTGCCCCCCAGGTCACACGCGCCGAACACGACGAGACATCCGAGAATGAGGGCGAGAAGTCGCCAACGTGAAAGCAAATGCATGATCGCCGCCTCCTGTCATTGTGCTGGATGCATTTGGAGCATCCTCTTATTCACCATGAACGCGGACGACGAAGAAATTGGGGCACGAGAAGAATATTCCTCATGTGGAGACCGAGATACAGGGTAACTATAGAGGATATGTTCCGCCTCGTCACGGGAACTCTACTCCTACAGATCGGTGAGTCTCGCGAAAAAGCTAGTTGCAAAATATGCGGCTGATTTGATATAGTCTTGTTAGCGATGGATAACCCAGTGCGCACATATTAGTTCGTGGAAATGAGATTCCATCCATAACCAAACGAGGGAAAAACTACGGAGGTAAGAACATGGCAGAGGTACAATCATTCTCCCGAAAGATGATACAGAATTATCTCGATTCCACAGATCTACGCTATCTGATCAATCGTGAAGGTGACTTTATCATCGAATTCGCCTATGATGCTGAAATCGATGCTGAATTAACGTTCTCTTTGCTTGCAGGGGGCACGAACAACCAGATCTATGTTATTACCTGCCATTCAAATAAACGCTATGGACGGGAAGAATGGCCTCGCATCGTTTACCTGTGCAACAGATGGAATGCTGAGAGACGCTGGCCTAAAGCGTATCTCTATGTGAAAGATCCCAAAGTCGATCAGGAAGGCGTCATTCTTCTTGAAGAACAACTTGATCTCGAAAAGGGCGTGCACCAAGAGTTGCTTTCCGACTTTACAGAAACCGTGATTTCTGCGGGCAGCCAATTTTGGATCTGGTTCAAGGATTACGGCGTGCGCGGCTTGTAATGTTTTTTCCTCACTGGGCAGGGCAACTCTTGCTGGGGCCGCTCTGTCTGCTCTGCTTCAGGTAATATCCCACGATATCACATCGACGGATTATCCATTATCCGCTGCAAATCAGTGAGCAGGTCTGTATCTTCGTGCATGTCGGCTCGTGTTGGTGGTGGCGGGGATGGTTCTGTTTGCGGGTAAAGCGGCAGTTGTGGTGGTGGCTGGATTTCGGCGATGCCGCTGAGTTCGAGAGACAAGGCATGGAAGAAATCCGGAGTCATCAGGCTTTCATCCATGACCGCCTGTTTCTGCTGCTTGGGTGGCGCAGCATCAATGGTAACGGTGGCCGTTTGCACGCTGGGGCGCGGTTTGGAGATTGTGGTCCAGACAAAGAATCCAAGTGCCAGACCCAGAACAAGGCCAAGCGATGACCCGATCTGCGTGTTGAACGTCCCTTTGATATTTTGTCCCCCAATAAACCCCAGCACCGTCAGCGCTGCGACAGCCATGAGTGCAACCAGGACCGCCGCAACGCCACGCATAGGGTTGCGCTGCGGTTGTTGAGGTACTGGAGTGATGGGGAGAACAGGAGGATCATCGTTGCCAGTACCATCGATCCCATAGTTCTTGAGGGCGTTCAGGAGATCAAGAACGGCCTGGGCTGTGTAAACGCGTGCATCAATATACTGTGCTCGCGCCAGTCCGACCGGAACGCAATCGAGAATATGATTGCCTTGAATCCAAAAAGGAATAATGGGAACTTTATAACGGTCAGCGACCGCGAGTTCCCCCTGTGCATATCTTGACCTTTTGCTTTCGGGCGAGGCGATATAAATCACGGCATAGGAACGCTGAATGGCTTTTTGGATCGCGTCGTCATAATCGGGCGTACCGGGTGTCAGCGCTTCATGGTCAACCCAAAAAGGGATTTGTTTTGCCCGCAAATCGGTCTTCAACCGTTCAACTGTCGCCAGATTCTGCCGCGCGTAGCTGATAAAGGCCATTTTTGTCACCGACATCGTGGTTCCCCTTTCTTCACTGTCCCTAGTATATAAGGGATCACCTCACATTTCTAGGGTTTGACGGATTTTTCTCGAATTTTTACCCCGTTAAACCAGATCATCTCTCAGCCCTATACATCCTCACGGCTATGATTATAGCCCATTATTCCTTATCCACACCCTATCCCGCAGTTATCCACGTGCTGTGGGAAAAAGTGGTGGATAAGTCCATTGCGCAGGGCGATCCGGCGGATTACGATGTGAGTGGGGCAAAGTGGGGCGAAGTGGGGGAGTTTGGCATCCCCCTTGCAACTGCTCCATCTCATCGGTAAAGGGCACGCAACCGGATGTTTCGTGGCGAGTATCAGCATAGCATAGATGCCAAAGGGCGCATAGCCATTCCCGCGAAGTTTCGCCGGGAACTGGCGGAAGGCATCGTGCTGGTGCGCGGCGTCGAAGGCTGCATCTATGGCTATGCTCTGGCCGTGTGGGAGGAAAAAGAGCGCGCCATCAACGCGCTGAATTTGCCCGCGAAGCAGCGCAATCGCATTCAGCGCCAGTTCATCAGCAGTTCGCAGGACTGCGAGTTGGACGCGCAGGGGCGCATCGTCGTCCCGCCCGCGTTGCGCCAGCACGCCGGCCTTGAAGCTGAGGCTGTCATTGCCGGCACCGGCGAGCGCTTCGAGATCTGGGATCGTGCCCGCTGGCAAGCCGAGATGGACGAGATCGCCGGGGACGATTTCAGCCAATATCACCTGCCATTTTAGGGAGCGACCCCCTCCTCAGCAAAGCGAGAGAGGGAAGCAGCCCATCGGGGTTCGCAATTCCGAGCCGGGGGTTTAACCCCCGGCGGCTGCGCCGGGCGATCACGTCGCCGCAACGCTATATATTGCTTAAGGAGCAATCTATCTATGGTCGAACCTGTCGCCGGCACCATCCACATTCCCGTCATGCTCAACGCCGTCATCGGTTGGCTGCGTCCGCATGAGGGCGGGCGCTATGTGGATGCGACGCTGGGTGGGGGCGGCCACACGGCGGCGATGCTGGCAGCGAGCGCTCCGGACGGGCGCGTGCTGGCGATTGACGCCGACCCGGCGGCGCGTGAACGCGCGCAGGCGCGGCTGGCAGCAGAGATCGCGTCTGGGCGGCTGGTGGTTGCGGCGGGCAATTTCCGCGACATGGCGCAGATCGCAACAGAACATGGTTTCGCGCAGGTGGACGGTGTGCTCATGGATCTCGGTCTGTCATCCGACGAACTGGCCGACCGCGCGCGCGGCTTTTCATTCAGTGCAGATGCCCCGCTGGACATGCGCTTCGATCCCACGCAGGGCGAGACGGCGGCGGATCTGCTGGCGACGCGCTCAGAAGCGGAGATCGCCGACATGCTCTATCGCTATGGCGAAGAGCGGCAGTCGCGGGCCATTGCCCGGCGCATCGTGGCTGAGCGCGCCCGGCAGCCCATCACGCGCGCCACGCAACTGGCGTCGCTGGTGGCCGGCGTGGTGCGTGGTCGCCCCGGCGGCATTCATCCCGCCACGCGGACGTTTCAGGCGTTGCGCATTGCCGTCAACGGCGAGCTGGACGCGCTGGAAGCCGCCTTGCCCCAGGCGCTGGATCTGCTGGCACCAGGCGGGCGCATCGTCGTCATATCATTTCATTCGTTGGAAGACCGCATCGTCAAGCAGTGGATGCGTCAGGAAGCGCGTGGCTGCATCTGCCCGCCGCAGGCCCCCGCCTGCACCTGCGGGCGCGCGCCGCGCTTGAAGATCCTCACCCCGCATCCGCAAACGGCGGACGAAGCGGAAGTTCGGGCGAATTCCCGCGCCGGCAGCGCCAAGTTGCGGGCAGCGGAGCGGATCACATCATGAGAGAGGACGCACGGATGGCACAACACTCTCTGCCGCGCCTGGGGGGAACGCCGGGCGGCACAACCACACAAGCACGGACGCCCTTGTGGCTCTGCCTCATCATCGTCGGCCTGGCCGCGTGGGTTTATCTGGGGCAGACGGCCCGCGTCAGCGCGGCCAACGCGGAATTGCAGCAGCAACAACAGCAGACGCAAGATCTGCTGGCACGCCGCCAGATTGCGCTGGCCGAACTGGGCCACGTGATGTCGCCGGCCTATGTGTTGGCGCAAGCGCAACAGCAGGGCATGGTTCCCGGCGATTGGGGCGATGGAGGCAACCAGCCATGAAGCCATACACCGCCCATGCCTGGCGCAACCGCAACACCGCGCCATCTGAAGCTGCACACGAGCGCGCCATTTCGCCCGCCCGCCATTGGATGCTGGGCGGCGTGCTGGCGCTGGGCCTCGTTGGGGTCGGCGGGCGGCTGGCATATTGGCAGATCGGCCAGCACGCGCAACTGGCAGCGATGGCAGGGGAACAACAGCGTCACGCCCTGCTCGTTCCCGCATTGCGCGGCACCATCACGGACCGCAACGGCGTCATCCTGGCGCTGACGGTCACGGAAGATGCCGTCGTCGCTGATCCCATAATCGTGCAAGGCTTGCCGGCCACGCAACGCGAGGCGCTGGTGCAGCAACTTTCCGCCATCACGCAAGTCGCGCCGGAGATAGTGAGAGCGCAACTGGCGCTGCCCACCGGCTATCACATCTTGACTGATGCTAGCGGCGTGGTCATTCACCTGCCGCCGGATGTCGCTCATAGCTTGCAAGCGCAACTTGATGCCGGCGCGTTGCCGGGGATCACGTTGCAGGCGCAGTCGTGGCGCGAATATCCCAGTGGGCAGCTCGCCAGCCAGGTGCTGGGCTTCGTGCAAGCGGACAGTGGGCAGGGCCAATATGGCATCGAGGCGGGGGCCAATGGATGGCTGGCAGGCCGCCCCGGTCGCGTCATCGCCTCGGTGGATGTCTATGGCCAGCCGCTCGCCAACGCGCCGAGCCGCATCATCCCCTCGCTGCCGGGGGCGGATCTGGCCCTGACGCTGGATGCCAACCTGCAAGCGATGGCCGAGCAGGGATTGCAGGGCGCGGTAGCGCAGACCGGCGCGACGGGCGGTACCGTCATCATCGAAGATCCCCAGACGGGCGAGATTTTGGCGCTGGCGAACGCACCAACGTTTGACCCGAATGCCTATGGCAACGCGAGCATGGCGGATTTCCTGAATCCGGCCATTTCGGCGGTGTATGATCCCGGCTCGACGATGAAGGCGATCACGATGGCGGCGGGCATCGATACCGGCGTCATCACGCCGGAGACCGCGTTTGACGATCCCGGAGTGGTGACGGTTGCCGGGCAGACCATCGCCAATTGGAATCATCTGGCATGGGGCAACGAGACCATGACGCAGGTGTTACAACACAGCTCGAATGTCGGCGCGGCATGGGTGGCGCTGCACGTCGGTCACGACCGATTCGATCACTATCTCACCAGTTTTGGTTTCGGCTCAGCCACCGGCGTGCCGCTGGCGGGCGAGGTGCCGGGATTGCTGGCCCCGCAAGAGCCGACCCCGGCCCTGGCGAATCTGGATCTGGCGGAAAACGCCTTTGGCGAGAGCATCGGCGTGACCCCGCTGCAACTGGTGATGGCCTATGGCGCGC
Source organism: Pseudomonadota bacterium (assembly GCA_021323815.1). Taxonomy (GTDB): domain Bacteria; phylum Chloroflexota; class Ktedonobacteria; order Ktedonobacterales; family JACDGC01; genus JAJPKG01. Next base: position 7,023 of record JAJPKG010000393.1, on the reverse strand, counting down.
TGGCCAACGGCGGGCAACTGATGCGCCCGCAGATTCTCGCTGCCATGACACGTGACGGCCAAACGCGCGCCTTCGCGCCACAGGTGGTGCGCCAGGTGGTCAGCCCGCAGACGGCGGCGACGGTGACACAGATGCTGGTGCAGTCTTCGCAGCACAGTGAGGCGCTCACCTGCCTCATCCCCAACTATGCTGTCGCCGCGAAGACGGGCACCTCCACGCCGGACCCGAAAAATCCGGCGCTGACCTATGCCTCGGTCATCGGCTATGCGCCCGCAGACCATCCGCGTTTCGTGGTGCTGGTGAAGCTCGACCATCCACACACGAATATCTTTGGCGGCGGCGCGGCGGGACCATTATGGCGCGCCCTCGTCCGCCAACTGCTTGCGTATTATCATATTCCCCCCTCAGGAGGCCAACAATGATCATGCAGTCTTCGTCACTGCCAGGGATCGGATCATTCGGCGCGTCCGGCAAGGGTGACGCGCGTCGCCCGCTGCACACCCTGCGCCGTTTATTAGCCGAGGGCTGGGATCTGGTGCAACCGATCTTCGTGCGCCCGCAGTGGTCCGCGCTGGACGACCAGGCGATGGCGCTGCATTTCGTGCTGCAACGCGACCACGCCACCCGCCTGATCACGCTGCCGGAAACACGCGCCGTGCTGCGTTTCGTGCGCCAGCGCGCGTGGAAAGTGCAGGGGCGCTGACATTGTGCGGACTGATGCCGGATGGAGCAAGCGGCGAAAGCGAGGAGAAGTTTCTGTAAGAAATCTATCCCGGTATCACAATCGATCCCAATGTGCGCTTCGGCAAACCAGTCATCAAAGGAACCCGCGTGCCGTCCGCATCGGCTCAAGCCGTAGCGGATTCTTGGTTCAGCCAGCGGACGTGCGGATGGATCTCACGCCGTGCGCCGTAGCAGCCACTCTTGCTGGACCAAGCGGGATATCATATCGGGCCAAACGGTTTGCGCACCTATGCTGACGGCAAAACGCCCATTCAACTCGTGCTCTACGTCAGCGCTCAGCCGGCTGCGCCCGCTCGCATGCAAATGGCGCAGCTGCTTGCCTGCGCTGCACAGTGCCATCCCGTTGACGGGCAACCGCTGATCAATGTTGCCAGCGTGAGCGATCCCTATGTCGATGTCAGCATTCAACGGGCACAGCGCACACTGGATTGGACGACCCGCGTGCAACAATATGGGGCGTTGTACAGGTACGCCGCCGGGCGCTATGACTATCTGCCGCTTTATGATTTGCCCAACATCGCGCTCGTCAGAGGCACCATTCACAATTTCCAGCTTGATCCTCAGCCTGAGCATGTGCTTTGGAATGTCGGAGACTGGTGGACGGATGCATAAACCAGGGGATCGTTGCGCGAAAAAGCAGCGCCGGAGAAAGCTTTCCCCGGCGCGCTCATCACTCATGTTCATCTTGCAGATGGCAGTCACAGAGGCATGCTTCGTGGTCGCAGCGCTGGTGCAAGCCCTCCACGCATGATGCGCTGAATATCATCCCATCCAGTTCGACTTCGACGATCTCCGGCTCCATATCGGCTCCTTTCCCATAGGCTAGCGCAGACCGCGCGAACGATAATGGGCGGTGAGCCAGCAATTTTGTTGCCAATGCAACCTAATCGGATGTCGGTTGTTCAGCCGGAGGTGAGGGCGTTTCTGGGGGATACACAGTGGGACGACGGCCAACCATCACGTAAACCGGCAGGGTCTCAGTGCGGGTGGCGCGCAGCAGATGGCGTTGCATGGACGCCAGCGCCATGTCATAAGAGCCGGCGGTGGTGATGTTGAGCGCCAGGATGTCATCGCGCACGCGCTCAGCGATTTGCAGCATGTCATGCATCAGCAGCCGACCCGTGCGCCCGTCGGAAAGCTCGCGTGACAGCATCACCTCACGCGTCTGCACATCTTCCGCGCCGGCCTGTTGCAGCCAATATGCCGGTTGCATGCCGGGGAAGATATCCAGCCCATCGCGCCGGCCCAGCGCGGCAAGGCATTTCCAGATAAACGGCTGGCCGATGTCGGGCATGCCCAGTTCGAGCAATTCCACCCAGCCGCCGGGCCTGGTTACGCGCAGCATTTCGCGCAACACCAGCGGCCATTGATGCACGCGAATTTTCATCGCTTGCAGGCGCATGTGGGCATAATCGAAGGTGGCATCATCAAAGGGCAACTGGTCCAGCGCGGACACCGCGACGGCGCGATAATTCGGCGGCGCGTTCTTTGGGAGGAGTGGTATGTCGATATCGACGCCCACCACCTGACTCATGGGATGCTGGCGCGCCATATCAAAGCCCCAGTGACCGGGACCGCAGCCTACATCCAGAATGAAGCGGGGATTTTGCAACGTGGCGATATAATTGCCGCCCAGAACGTAGTGAAACAGATGATGCTCGATATAGAGCCGGTGTGATTCCCAGACATCTGGGCGCACCCCTGGCTGCCCGTTACCTTTGTCGTGATTGCTCTGCTGCCGTCGTGGATGTGGGGCGGTGTCTTCGCCGTCAATGCCCGTCGAATCAGGCTCCATGCGTTTGTTCCTCACCGAAAAATGCGACGTGGTCATGCAGCAAGTTGAGTGCCATTCGCTCTTTTCTTGGCCACGCGGAAAGAAAAGAGAGCCGGCGGTCGGAAACCACCGGCAATGCTCATCCCCGGCACAACCGGGGATATCATTTTCGCGCTAGCCGGCAAGAAAAGAATATGGTATTCCTTCCCTGCCGGACGGAGATTGCCAAACCTTATGCCGCGGATGACGGCGTCGGCTTGAGGTTGCGGTTGGGATGCAGTTGCTTGGGATTGGGCCGTTTCACTGTCGGCGGCGTGAGCGATGCATTAAGGTCATATGCCGTCAAGCTCGCCGGGCTGCCAACAACGATGTAGACCATGCCATTGGCCACCGCCGCCGATGAGTCGATGGCGCTGTCTGTATGAATCGTCAGCAACGTCGCGCCGGTGGCCGCATTCAGCGCATACAGGTTGTGGTCTTCCGAGCCGATATAGACAACGCCGTTCGCTACTGCCGGGGCCGAGGTGATGGCCCCGCCGGTGGTGAGCGTCCAGACCGATGTGCCGGTGGCCGCGTTCAGCGCGTAGAATTTGGCATCGCCGGAGCCGATATAGACGATGCCGTTAAACACTGCCGGCGAAGCATCAACCGGTGCGCCGGTGGCGACACTCCACGTCTTCGTTCCCAATGCCGCGCTGATGGCATAGATTGAGTTGTCCTCAGAGCCGACATACACCGTGCCGTTGGCCACCGAGGGAGACGAGTGGATAGGCCCGCCGGTAGCATAGCTCCAGATGAGCGCACCGGTGGCGGCATTCAGCGCGTAGAGGCTATCATCGTTCGAGCCGATGTAAACAACGCCGTTCGCCACTGCCGGGGAAGACAGCACCGGCCCGCCGGTGGCATAGCTCCAGACAAAGCTGCCGGTGCTGGCATTCAGCGCGTATACCTTGCCGTCTTTCGAGCCGAAGTAGATGTTCGCTCCGGAAAGCGTGGGGGTCCCCACGATGCCCGCACCGGTCGGATAGCTCCACAGCGGCGCGCCTGAGATGCCGCTGAAGGCGTAGAGTTTGCCGTCGCTCGCGCCGACATACACGAGGTTGCTGGTGCTAGACGCCGCTGCCGCGCTGGCAATGGTGCCACCGGTGCCAGAAGTCCACATCTGTGCGCCGGTGGTGGGGTTCACCGCCGTCATGACGCCGCTGCTGGACGCGATGAAAGCGGTGCCGCCGGAGATCACTGGTGATTCCGTGCCAGCGGCGGTGCCGGCAAACGCCCAATCTTGTTGCAATCCGCTGACGTTAGAGGCGCTCAACACGTTTTCCACCGGATTCACGCTCTGGTGCAGCGCGCCGTTTTGGAATGATCCCCAGTTTGTTCGCACCGTCACGGGATATTGCGCCGCGAGAAAGGTGCGCCTGCCGACCGCCGTGAAATAATGCGCGCCGGGCGTGGCCGAGAGCGGAATATAGACGGCAACACTGATGTCGCCGTTGCTGTTCGCCACTGCCAGCTTGATGTCATTTGTGTCGAAATAGATATCGATCGGCTCGCCGCTGCCAAAGGCCGTGCCATTGACCGCCAGCTCGCTTCCGGGCGCGGGTGTGGGATTGCTGGCGACGATGCCCAGCGTGACAGTGAAATTGCTTGTCGTCGTGGCCTGGCCATCGGTGTTGATCACCGTGATCGGCCCGCTGGTGGCACTCCAGAGAACATTGAATGAGAGCTGGGTGCTGGAAACAATGGTGAAGCTGCCTACCGAGTGACCATTCAGTTGGACACTGGTGGCGTTAGCAAATCCCGTCCCTAACACCGTGACAACCGTGCCAACCGCGCCGCTGCTGGGAAAAAAACTGCTGATGGTGGGCGCGGTGTAGGGACGTGGCCGACCGGGAGTGGGCAGAATGTGCGTGTGTGCGATCAGCAAGCCCATGATGCTGAGAGCAATGGTGATGCCGATGAGTGCGCGGTTCAGGTTCATGATGACCTCCGTATGCAGTAGAAAGCCTGAAAAAGGACAACAACGCACTGTGGTCGCTCTCGCGTTGCTGTCTGACCGCTAAGGTTGGAACATGATCTGCACCCGGCCAACCTGCGGCGTCCATTGATTCGTGGTGCCGGTTCCCCACTGAATCTTGAGATAATTCGCGCTGCTGATGCCTTGCAGCGTGTATGTATCCACCTGCCAGCCGGATGTTGTTCCAGCGGCGGTTGCCACATGCGGTGAAACAGCCTGCCAGGATGAGCCGTCTGCCGAGATGAAAAAGCTGAACGCGGGCATCGCATCACCGGTGAAAAAATGGGTTACGGCGGTGAATGCCATGAGGTTCGGCTTATGCCATACGATCCACTCAGCATTCAGGGATGTGCGAACGGCGCGCGAGGGGTCGCTGTCAAGGATGCTGGCATTGTCGATTTTGATATTCGCTGAATGCGCGGCAGCATAGCTCAGCGAATTCAGCTCATCGGTAAATGTCTGCACCGGCGGGACGGGCGTTGCTGGTGCCGGTGTCGCGGTCGCGTTTGGCGCGGGCGTCGCGGTGGGTTGAGGGCCGGGTCCAGGACCGGTACCACCAGGGAGCGCAGTGGGGGTAGCTGACGCCGCCGGCGTGTGTTGTGGGGTTGGGTGCGTTGCCATCTGGGTCGCTTTGGCCGTTGCAGTGGCCGTTTTTTCCACAATGGTCAGTTGGATGGGCGGCGTGGCGTTGCCCCGCAAGACCACTATCAGCAAACCACTCGCCAGCAATAGCACGGCGAGGGCCAGCGCCACGCTGAGGACAACTGCTGGAATGGGGGGACGCGGCCTCCTTCCTGGGGTTCCTGCCGGCGGCGGCGGCGGATATTGCCCCAGGTAATCTGATAAATTGCTGGGCTTTGACGAAACAGGATAGTCGTATGGCGAAACGAATTCTTCACTGCCCGCAGGCCCTTCGCCGGAAAGCGGGCGCATCATGTCTGAAGGCATCGGCTGATAGATCAGCGGTTGATCGGGTAACCCCTCAAAAGACGGTGGTGAATTATTCTCTGGCGGCATCTGCTCGTCCTTATGAGAAGGATATCAGGTTCACGATCAGTTATAACGCCTTGCGGGGAAAGAAATAACATCCTCTTGCCCAAGCGAATCCATGAAAGGCAGCAAAGACAAGGTTTACGTGCCATTATAGAGTTGGAGAAACGATATGCGCCCTGTGGGAAATTTGGGTGTTATCCCTCGCGAAAATGCTGTGGGTTTGACACTCCGCATAGGCTCAAGCCGTAGCAGATTCTTGGTTCAGCCAGCGTGCTTACCAATCAGACTCACGCCTGATTGCCAGCGGCACCTCTGTTCCCAAGCGTTGCCCTCGTCAGCGCGTGCCTGCCGCTTGTGGCTTGCGCAGCATCGGGGCCAGGAAGCGCCCCGTGTGGCTGGCGGGATTGGCGGCGATCTGTTCCGGCGTGCCGGTGGCGACGATCTGCCCCCCCCGGCTGCCGCCTTCGGGGCCAAGATCGATGATCCAGTCGGCAGATTTGATCACATCCAGATTGTGTTCGATGACAACAATGGTGTTGCCGGCATCGGCCAGGCGGTGCAGCACGGCCAGCAGCCGCTCCACGTCCGCGAAATGCAGGCCGGTGGTGGGTTCGTCCAGGATGTAGAGCGTGCGACCGGTGGCGCGGCGCGAGAGTTCGGTGGCCAGCTTCACGCGCTGCGCCTCGCCGCCCGAAAGCGTGGTGGCCGGCTGGCCCAGCTTCACATAGCCCAGGCCCACGTCGCGCAGCGTTTTGAGCTTATTGGACAGCGACGGGATCGCCGCGAAGAACTCCGCCGCTTCCTCGATGGTCATATCCAGCACGTCGGCGATATTTTTGCCTTTGTAGTGGATCTCCAGCGCCTCACGGTTATAGCGTTTGCCGTGACACACCTCGCACGGCACGTAAACATCCGGCAAGAAGTTCATCTCGATCTTGATGATGCCGTCGCCCTTGCACGCCTCGCAGCGCCCGCCCTTCACATTGAACGAGAAGCGGCCAGGCCCATAGCCGCGCGACCGCGCTTCCGGTACCTGCGCGAACAACTCACGGATGGTGGTGAACGCCCCCGTATACGTCGCCGGATTGGAGCGCGGCGTGCGCCCGATGGGTGACTGGTCGATGTCGATGACTTTATCCAGCGCCTCGATGCCGTCGATGCGATCCACATCGCCGGGGCGCGTGTGAGCGCGGTTGAGGTCGTGCGCCAGCTTGGGATATAAGATGCCGTTGACCAGCGAGCTTTTGCCGGAACCGGAAACGCCGGTCACCGCCACGAACATTCCCAGCGGAATGGTCACGGTGATGTCTTTCAGGTTATGTTCCCGCGCACCCTTGATCACCAGCTTCTCGCCGTTGCCCTCGCGGCGCTTTTCCGGTACCGGAATCTGCAATTTGCCCGAAAGATAGTGGCCGGTGATCGACGTGGGGTGCGCTGCCACTTCCGCGAAAGTCCCCTGCGCCACCACGCGCCCGCCATGCTCGCCCGCGCCGGG
>JAJPKG010000082.1 GCA_021323815.1 Pseudomonadota bacterium | reverse complement strand
TCTTCGTCGTGCTCGATGACGATCAGCGTGTTGCCGAGATCGCGCAGTTGCTTGAGCGTGTGAATCAGGCGCATGTTGTCGCGCTGGTGCAGCCCGATGCTCGGCTCATCCAGAATGTAGAGCACGCCGGAAAGACCGGAGCCGATCTGTGTCGCCAGGCGGATGCGCTGCGCCTCGCCGCCCGAAAGCGAATTTGCCGGGCGGCTGATGGTGAGGTAGTCCAGCCCGACGTTGATCAGGAAGCCGAGCCGCGCCTGGATCTCCTTCAAGATCTGGCGTGCGATGATCTGGTCGCGCTGGCTGAGCTTGCTGCTCAGTTCCGTGAAAAACTCCTGCGCCTGTTCGATGGAAAGGGTGGAAACATCATAGATGTTGCGCCCACCGACGGTGACGGCCAGCGCCTCAGGTCGCAACCGCTTGCCCTGGCAGGTGGGGCATTCCCGCGCCGACATATATTGTTCCATCTCGGCGCGCATATGCTCGGAGCCTTCTTTGAAGCGCTGCTCCACATATGCCGCAATGCCCTCATAGATGGTGCTGTGTTCGCGCGTCAGCCCCGCCTGGTTGCGATAGCGGAACTTGATCGGCTGCGGATCGCCATACAGCACGACCCGCTGCTGTTCCGGCGTCAGGTCGCGCCAGCGCATGTTCAGCCGAAAACCGTGCCGCTCACCCACCGCCGCCAGTTGCCGCGAATACCACTGGCTCTGCCCCGCGACGGTTTGCCAGGGACCCAGCGCGCCCTGTTCCAGCGTCAGATCAGCATTCATCACCAGCAGTTCGGGGTCCACTTCCAGCTTCGAGCCTAACCCTGTGCAGTCCGGGCACGCGCCGTGTGGATTGTTGAAGCTGAACGTGCGCGGCGCGATCTCTTCGATGGAGATGTTGCAATAGACGCAAGCGAACTTCTCAGAATAAAGCCGTTCTTCCGTGACTTCGCCATCCTCGCCCAGAATCGCCACCAGGATGACGCCCTCGCCCAGCTTCAGCGTCGTTTCGACGGAGTCTGCCACGCGCTGCCGCATGGTGTTGGGCTTGGCCTCACCCGCGCCATTCGCTGTAGGGGCGCGATGAATCGCGCCCTCATTGCTCCCCCTCACGCCCGATTCCCCTGCCTCATCCTGAATCTCATCAGCATTTTCTTCCAGTGGCTCGGCGTCCAGCAAATCGCCCAGGCTGGGCAGGCCGAAGCCCTGGGGGTTCATCCCGCGCCCGTTGCCGTTGGCGAGATATGGCGCGCGATTCTCGGCCACCATCGGCAGATGGTCCAGATCGCCGTGTGTCTCATCGCCCAGACTAAAGGGCGAGAGGGTAGCGGCATCTGACCGAATATCCAGCAGGTCAACACCGGAGGGTGCGGAACCATCCTTGTGCGGCGCGGGAGCTGCGTCTCTCTCTTCATGACGGATGACCAGGCGATCCACCACCACGTCGATATCATGCTTCTTCTGCTTGTTGAGATCGATAGGATCGCTGAGGTCGCGGATTTTGCCGTCCACGCGCACGCGCACATAGCCCTGGCTGCGCAGCACGTCGAAGGTCTGGCGATATTCGCCTTTGCGCCCGCGCACAATGGGCGCGAGCAACATCAGGCGGGTGCTTTCCGGCAGTGCCAGCACGGTGTCTACGATCTGTTCCACCGTCTGGGCGCTCACCGGGCGACCACAACGCGGGCAATGAGGGTGCCCGATGCGCGCGTAGAGCAGGCGCATATAATCGTAGATCTCGGTGACGGTGCCGACGGTGGAACGCGGGTTGTGCGAGGTGCTTTTCTGGTCGATGGAGATGGCCGGCGATAACCCTTCGATGTGATCGACATCCGGCTTGTCCATCTGCCCCAGGAATTGCCGCGCATAAGACGACAACGATTCGATGTAGCGCCGCTGGCCTTCGGCGAACAGCGTGTCAAACGCCAGGCTGCTCTTGCCGGATCCTGACAGCCCCGTGATGACCACCAACTGATCGCGCGGCAACGTGAGATCGATGTTTTTGAGGTTGTGGGCGCGAGCGCCGCGAATGACAATGCGATCCTGGGGCATGCAGAAAATCCCTCCGCGGAGATGACGAGGCGGCAAAAAGTAGAACAGGCGTTATCGAACACCTGTATTATACCACATGGCGTGCATATCAATTATGGGAAGTAGGGTATCTGGGATGCCATAACAGGGACCAATCTCCCATCGCTGAGATCACCGCTCTGGAATCGGGCCGATCTTTGCAGATCGATGGTATGCTCAAGGTTGGCTCAGTGGAGGAATTGATTGTCTGGCGGCCACCAGAGTGCCAGTGGCAGCGCGATCAGCTTCCAGAGGCAATTCGCGCGCTTGTGCTCGACGACCAGCGGCTGCGAAACGACCTCTGCTGGTCGGTGTTCGACTGCTGAGCGCGCATTTCCGGGGGCAATCCCTTGTGGGTGCCCCGTTCGACGGAGATGACGTTTGCCGTTGATTTCTACACGCAGTTTGCTACAGGTGGGTGCGCGTTCTGTGACCACTCACCGGGATATCCTGCCACTGTGCCGGCAGTGATATTCAGTGTGAAGCAGATCGCGTGATTGCTGGGATCGGGCGATTCAGCATTCACCTGGGTCGCTGACGTGCTGGTGATCTTCCAGCCGGCGGCAACCACCGATTTCTTCATGAAGGCGAGGATCGACGCGGCGTCTCCCGCGCTGCAAAACAGCGTCTCGTGGTTGCCCGCAGCTCCGCCGAAATCGTAGTACGTTGTCACCGGCGGCAGTTGATATTGTTCCAGTGACGGCGAAGCGTTGGTCATGGAGGGGAAGTCGGATGCTTTGCACGCCCCCTGTGGCGGCGGCACGAAGACGCGCCAGGTATAGGTGACGAGAGTATTGGCATGATCTGTCACGCTTTCCAGGCCGCTCAGCCGCCGGGCGATGGGATTCGGTCCCTTTTCCCAGCAATAGGCATTGCCGCAGTTTTGCTGATATGCGCCGTCAAAGGGTAAGGTGGGATCTTGTCCCCATCCCTCAGCGAGCATCTGGGTCGCATAGAACGCATGAACGTTAGCGGCGGTGGTGTTGGGCGAGCAGGCATTGAAAAGATAGATGGTATATTGGCCCGTGCCGCTGCTATGCAATACCTGGGGCGTGGTGACGGAGTTCGGTGGGAAGGGGATATCGCCAAAGTTCGGGCCACCGCTGGCCGGACCCGAGCCGGGCAGCAGAGCGGCGCAGGTGGTGGCGGCAGCCGCAGTCGGCGTGGCACTGTTGGCAGGCGTGGTTGAGGTGTTGCCGCCCGGTTGCGTGCCGCCGGTGGTGGAGGTTACGGTGGTTGTGGCGTCGCAGGCGGCGAAACTGAAGCTCAGTGCCATTACCAGCATGGCATAAGCGACACGCCGATGAAATGAATGCATGGCGGGTGTCCTTTCGGATCATGATGAGAGGCGCAGAGCATGCGCGCTCTCCTCTTTCATAAAGAAACGCAGCAGATGCGATTTTGCGGGTATGATGCATTTGGCCACACCCTTGCGATGTGTCAAGTGAAGTGATATACTGCACAGTGGGCGGTTTTAACAGCTGCCCGCAACCTCACACGACCCTGCCGGCGCTGATCTCCTGGTTGGCGCGCGCAACACATCAGCGGGTTTCCGCGGGGCCGGAGGAACAGATCAGGAGGAATACACCTTTTGGCAAACGTCGTCGCAATGAAACAGTTGCTTGAGGCTGGCGTGCATTTCGGCCACCAGACTCGGCGCTGGAACCCCAAGATGAAGCCCTTCATCTTCACCGACCGCAACGGCATCCACATCATCGACCTGCAACAGACCGTGACGCGCCTCAATGAAGCGTATCGCTTTGTGACCCAGCTTGTCATGAATGGCGATTCGATCTTGTTCGTCGGCACGAAAAAGCAGGCGCAGGAAGCCGTGGAGCGCGAGGCGACCCGCAGCGGGCAGTTCTACGTGAACCAGCGCTGGCTGGGCGGCATGCTCACCAACTTCCAGACCATTCAGGCGCGCATCCGCTATCTGCGCGATCTCGAGAAGCGCAAAGAGCAGGGCGAGTTTGAGCGGCTGACCAAGAAGGAAGCGCAAAAACTGCAAGAGGAACTTGACCGCTTGCAGCGCATCTTCGGCGGCATCAAAGATATGCGCCGCCTGCCGGGCGCGGTGTTCATCATCGACACCCGCAAGGAGCATACCGCCGTTCTGGAAGCGCGCCGGCTGGAAATTCCGGTTATCGCGCTGGCCGACACCAACTGCGATCCCGACGAGATGGACTATCCCATCCCGGCAAACGATGATGCCATTCGCGCTGTCGCGTTGCTGTGCTCAAAGATCGCTGATGCCGCCATCGAAGGTCGCATGCAGCTTGAAGCGCAGCGCAAAGATGAAGCGGGTGAAACCGGCGAGGAAGCAGCGCCCCCCAGCAGCATCGCTGATGTGGAAGCGACCTTCGCTCAGGCCGATAGCACGCCCCCGGCAAGCGTCGCCCCACAGGCGGTCGGTGCGGGTACGGGCGGCGAGCCGGGGGCTGGCCCCACCGAGTAAAGCAACACGGACGACATGCGGGCGTGATGCGACGGCCAGCGGGGCCGGGCACACGCCTTTTTCGTGTGACATACTGTTACCAAGAGTTTTCAGGAGCATGTAAGGGCGATGTCTTGTACTCGCCCTGCCTTCCCACTGTTAGCGGCGGGCTTGCCCGTCTTGATACGATAGGGGGCATGGCCCCCAAAGCGGGCCTGAACGGCCCAGGAGAGAGTGTACAATGGAATTCACCGCCCAGGATGTGAAGCAGTTGCGCGAGTTGACCGGCGCGGGTTTCGCGGATTGCCGCGCCGCGCTGGCCGAGGCGTCGAGCGTGGAACAGGCCGTCAAGATTCTGGAAGAGAAGGGCCAGAAGCGCGCTGATAAGGTCAAGGGCGCAGACCGCGAGACGAAACAGGGTGTTATCGTCAGCTACATTCATCATGGCAATAACCTGGGCGTGCTGCTCGAACTGAATTGCAGCACTGATTTCGTGGCGCGCAACGAAGAGTTCCGCCAGTTGGCGAAAGAACTGGCCATCCAGGTCGCCGGCATGAACCCGGAATATGTCAGCTACGATCAGATCCCGGCGGACGTGTTGGAAGCGGCCAAAAAGACCATCGCCGAAGATCCTGAGGTGAAGAAGCGCCCCGCCAACGTGCGCGAAAAGGTCATCGAAGGCAAGCTGAAGAAAGAATTCACCTCGAAGGTTTTGCTGGAACAGCCCTGGGTGAAGGATGAGACCAAGACCATCGCTTCGCTGATCGACGACATGATCCGCAAGACCGGCGAAAACATCACCGTGCGGCGCTTCACGCGCTATGCGCTGGGCGAATAGCCCCCCATCCCCCCCTCCCAGGTATAGCTGGAGAGGGGGAGTTTGGTATAATGCAGCGAGAATTATTCAATCAGAGGAATCGCATGTTGAATCCTGGGCAGTCACACATCCGCTATTCGCGCATCATGCTGAAGCTGAGCGGAGAAGCACTGGCGGGCGAGCAGGGCTTTGGCATTGACCAGCGCATGCTGCGCCACATCTCGGATGAGATCCGCCAGGTGTATGAGCGCGGCATCGAGGTGGCCATTGTGCTGGGCGGCGGCAACATCTTGCGCGGAGCTAGCGCGGCGGAAAGCGGCATGGATCGCGCCCAGGCGGATTACATGGGCATGCTCGCCACCATCATCAACAGCCTGGCGCTGCAAGACGCGCTGGAACGTGACGGCATTGTGACGCGCGTGCAGACAGCCATCTCCATGCCGTCGGTCGCGGAGCCATACATCCGGCGGCGAGCCATCCACCATCTGGAAAAGGGGCGCGTGGTCATCCTGGCCGCCGGCACGGGCGATCCGTTCTTCACCACTGACACGGCAGCGGCGTTGCGTGCCGTAGAATTGCATTGCAACGTCTTACTGAAAGGGACGAAGGTGGACGGCGTCTATGACGACGATCCGAAGAAGAATCCTGCCGCGCGACGCTATGCCGAGTTGAGTTATCGTGAGGCGTTGAACATGGGCCTGCGCGTGATGGATGGCACCTCGCTGACCATGTGCCGCGAAAACAACTTGCCCATCATCGTCTATAATCTGATGGAAAGCGGCGCGGTGGAACGCATCGCGCGTGGCGAATCGCGTGGCACGCTGGTGCATGAGATGCCCCAACCCGCCGAAGGATTCATCTGGGCGGACGCATAAACGGGTATAGGGTAGTGATACACACGCTTTCACCCCCTGCGACGAAGCAACAACAGTTCACCGAATCACCAAAGGAGCGGCTCTATGGCAGCAGAGGAGATTTTCAGCGACGCTGAACATCGCATGCAGCAGGCAGTGGAAGCGCTGCGACGCGAGTTGACGACCCTGCGGACGGGTCGCGCCAGCCCGGCGCTGGTGGAACAGTTGCCGGTGGACTATTATGGCACGCCGACGCCGTTGCAACAGATCGCCGCCATCCACGCCACCGACGCGCGCACGCTGACCATTCAGCCCTGGGATCGCAAGGCGCTGGGCGATATCGAGAAGGCCATCCAGAAAAGCGATTTGGGGCTGAACCCCAACAATGACGGCAACGTCATTCGCATCACCCTTCCCGCGCTGACGGAAGAGCGGCGCAAAGATCTGGTGAAGGTGGTGCGCAAAAAGGTGGACGAGTCGAAAGTTGCGGTGCGCAACGTGCGGCGCGACGCTCATGACAAACTGCGCGAGCAAGAAAAGGCCAAAGCGATCTCTGAAGACGAATTGAAACGCTGCACCGACCGCTTGCAAAAGCTCACAGACAAATATATCGACGAACTTGATAAGGTCGGTCAGGCAAAGGAACGCGAGGTCATGGAAGTCTGAAGGGCATCAGGCAGGTGTGGTGCGACTCAAAGGACTGAGTAACGACAAAACAAGGGAGCACAAACATGGTGTGGTGGGGGAAAATGCGGCAGATTGTCGATCTGCTGCGGCAACCGGCAGCGGCGGATGAGGAACACTCCGCCACCCGCCCGACCGGCGGGCCGCGCAAGGCAACGCCGTATCACGTGGCGCTGATCATGGATGGCAACGGGCGCTGGGCCACGCGCCAAAACCTGCCGCGTGGGGCGGGGCATCGCGCCGGGGTGGAAGCGTTGCGGCGCATTGTGGAAGCCGCTCCCCTGGAAGGCGTGGGCATGCTGACGGTGTATGCCTTTTCCACTGAGAACTGGAGCCGCCCCGCCGATGAAGTGAATGGGCTGATGGAGCTGTTCTGGGATTCCTTCCGCACCTATTTGGATCGTCTGGAGCGCGAGGGCGTGCGCATCCGCCACTTTGGGCGCATGGAAGGTCTGCCCACCAACGTGCAAGAGGGCATTCGCAACGCCGTGGAGCGCACAAAGAACAACGAGCGC
>JAJPKG010000375.1 GCA_021323815.1 Pseudomonadota bacterium | reverse complement strand
TCAACGTCAGCTAGCTGCTGACACCAGTGCGCCGTCACGGCGCGATATGGGGCGTGGATCTCGCTGATCCGCGCCCCACTTTTGCTTTAGAGCATCTGCGGAAGCAGAGACCGAGCAAATCATCTTTCCGTCTGGCTTGACGGTGGGCAAGGCATGCCATTGCCCCTACGAACCCTAACCCGCGCAGGCGGGTTGCATGGCAACGCCCTTAGGCGCGCAAATTGCTTTTTGATCAATGTCGCCGGCTCATACGGCACGGTTGATACAGTTTTGCACCATAGCGCGGCACGCGCGCCGTGCAACAACATGGCAGTGCCTCCATTTCATCAGGTGAAACGGCACGGCGTCTGTCAGAAGGGGAAAATCTACCGGAGGGGGGTGAGCAGAAAGGGGATTTGCTCGCGGTTGGGGCGCTCCACCGGATTGCTGCATGGCTTGAAATCGGTCAGAGAAGAATCGCTTCGTCGCACTGTGATGCCATCACGTGTGAACGCGCTGCCCATTCATTCGTTTCATGTCAGAGAGCATCTATTCTGAGGGATAATCATGCGCATGATCAGCGTCATTGGAACAGGCTATGTGGGGCTGGTGACGGGCACGTGCCTGGCGGATATGGGCAATACCGTCACGTGCATTGACATCGATGAAGAAAAAATCGCCAAATTGCAGCGCGGCGAATGCCCCATCTATGAGCCGGGGCTGAGCGATCTGCTGGCGCGCAACATCGAGGCCGAACGCCTGACCTTCACCACCGATTATGCTGAAGGATTGCGCGACGCGGAGATCATCTTCATCGCCGTCAATACTCCCACCACGCCGGACGGCAGCGCGGACATGCGCTTCGTGCGGGCGGCGGCGCAGAGCATTGCCGAGCATCTGGACCATGATGCCATCATTGTCAACAAATCAACCATGCCGGTCGGCAGCGGCGATCTGGTGACGGAGATCATCAGGGCACATCTGGCGCATCCTGATGTGCAGTTCGCCGTCGTCTCGAATCCCGAATTTTTGGCACAGGGAACAGCGGTGGCGGATTTCCAGCGGCCCGACCGCATCGTGCTTGGCTCGACGGACCGCGATGCCGCCAGTCGCGTGGCCGAACTGTACCTGCCCCTGCGCGCGCCGATCATGATGACTGATCTCTACACCGCCGAGATGATCAAATATGCCTCGAATGCGTTTCTGGCGACGAAGATCTCGTTCATCAACGAGATGGCGCGCATCTGCGAGCGGCTGGGAGCGGATATCAAAGAAGTGGCGGCAGGGATGAGCTATGACCACCGCATCGGCAAATATCACCTGGAAGCCGGCGTGGGTTTCGGTGGTAGTTGCTTTGGCAAGGACGTGACGGCGCTGGCGCACATGGCCAGCGAAGCGGGGCTGCATCCTCAGATGCTCACGGCAGTGCTGGAAATCAACCACGACCAGCGCATGGCCATCGTGGAGAAAGTGGCGACGTTGCTGGGATCGCTGCGCGGGGCGACCATTGGTGTGCTGGGGCTGGCGTTCAAGCCCAACACGGACGATATGCGCGACGCGCCGGCCATCGACATCATTCACGCGCTCACCGCGCAGGGGGCGCTGGTGCAGGCGTATGATCCCGTTGCGCGCGAGACGGGGCGTGCTGCCATCGGCGATTATCACGTGACCTATTGCGCGGATGCCTATGCGGCGGCGACGGGCGCAGACGCGCTGATCATCGTCACTCACTGGAACGAGTTCAAGGCGCTTAGCCCCGCCAAACTCAAAGACCTGATGCGCCGGCCAATCATCGTGGACGGGCGCAACATCTATCAGCCTGAGGCGATGATGAAAGCCGGATTCATCTATCGCGGCGTGGGGCGCGGCGGCGCGGCGCTGAACGATGAGGCGAGCGCCAGCGTCGCGCCGGCCAAAGCGCGACCCGCTATGCAAGCGCGCGCCTTGCGCAAACCGGTGGATAGACCCTATGCGCGACCAAAGAGCTAAAGATGCTGACGCGGCGCGATGAGCCGGGAGCTAAACCTCCCGGCTCGGAAATGCGAACCCCCTTCGGGGCTGGAAGGGGCATCTGAACCTTCAGTGGGTCTATTCCCTAAAAGTAGTGGTTGCGTTGGCTGCCGTCATAGCGCCCCGTATTGCGGCAGCAACGTTTGAAAGCGGCGTCCGGAGCCGCCGGGGCAGAGATCCTCTTTGCCCAGCTTTTCCAGCAACTCTTTGTCGCCATGAACGACGCGCATGCCGCGCTTCACCGCCGTTTCGGAGGGATAGCCTCGGCGGTGCTTGCTGCTGCGCTCAAAAGCGCTCCATATCGGCGAAATCGTGATTTTGCATGACAGCACCTCGTTTCCAGCCGGCGTGTCTCCGGCTTTTGCCGGATAGCACCGATATCATGCTGGCGCGAATGGCGGCCACTGGACGAATGTTTCATTCATCGTGTATACTCAACATGCCCCTTTGATAGTGGGGACGAATCTTGCAAAACGAGGTGCCTGGCGATGATTATCTGCATCCGCGCCCCATTCTCTTTTCTCACGGTGATCGATGGCGCGCGGGTCCGGCATTGCCTGTGGGGCCGCGCTTGTGATGCAGGAGATGTCCTCACGTGTTTATGCACCCACACCAGCGGCGGGCCTATCATGCCTTCCTGATCTGGTATGGCGCTTCTAACCTCTTTTTTACGCTGATCACCACCGTCAACCTCGTGTATCAGTTCAAGATCGCGCGCCTGGCACCGCTGCAACTGGTGCTGGTCGGCTCTGTGCTAGAACTGACGGCCATCGTCGCGCAGATCCCCACCGGTGTCATCGCCGACGTTTTCAGTCGCCGGCGCTCGTTGGTGGCGGGGACGTTTCTGGTGGGCTTTGGCTTCGCCCTGGAAGGACTGTTCCCCAATTTCGGGGTGATCGTGCTGTCTCAGGTCATCTGGGGTACGGGCAGCACCCTGCTGGATGGCGCTGACGCGGCCTGGCTGGCGGCTGAGATCGGCGAGGAGCACCTGGAACGGGTCTGGTTGCGCGGCAGCCAGGTGATTCAGACGCTCACGCTGCTGGCGATTCCGCTGAGCGTCGCGCTGGGCAGCATGCAGTTGAATCTGCCGGTGGTGCTGGGTGGCACGCTGATGATGGCGCTGGCTCTGAGCATGCCGCTGTTTTTCCCCGAACGCGCCTTCATCCCGCCGGAGCGCGATGAGCACACCACGTGGGGCGTGATGGCGCGCACCCTGCGCCAGGGGTTCGCCATTGTGCGGCGTAGCCCCGTGCTGCCGGCGTTGATGGGCATCGAACTCTTCTTTGGACTGGCCAGCGAGGGCTGGGATCGCCTGTGGCAG
>JAJPKG010000028.1 GCA_021323815.1 Pseudomonadota bacterium | reverse complement strand
GAAAGAGATGCTGGAACAGCCCGACGCGGTGCAGCGCGCATTGCTGGGGCGCATCGTCAACACGCCAGCGGGCGAACTTGCCCCCAACCTGCCAGAGTTCGCGGCGTGGGCAACCACGGGCGCGCTGGCGAATGTCAAGCGCGTGGTGCTGCTGGCCTGTGGCACGTCCTATTACGCCGGCCTCATTGCGCGGGCGCAGATCGAGCGCTGGGCCAGGCTCCCCGTCGAGCCGTGGATCGCGTCGGAGTTTCGCTACGCCGATCCAGTCGTCGGACCGGATTGCCTGGTGGTGGCGATCACGCAGTCGGGCGAGACAGCAGACACCATTGCCGCCGTCAAGCTGGCGAAAGCAGCGGGCGCGCCGGTCATCGGCATCACCAACACGGTGGGCAGCGCGCTCACCCGCGAGGTGGACGCGACGCTCTTCATGCAGGCGGGACCGGAGATCAGCGTGGCCTCGACCAAGACCTTCATCGCCTCGGTGATGGTGCTGACGCTGCTGGCGCTGAGCCTGGCGCAAGCACGCCAGACGCTGCCGGCACAGCGCATGACGGCGCTGCTGCGCGAGATGGAAACGCTGCCGGTGCAGATGGAAAAGGTTCTCGCCATCGCGGAAGATCCGGAAAACCACATCCGCCAGGTGGCGCGCAATCTGGCGCAGTGCCGCAGCGCCATGTTCATTGGGCGCGGGGTCGGTCATGCCCTGGCCGGCGAGGGATCGCTGAAGCTGAAGGAACTTTCTTACGTTCACGCGGAAGGCTATCCCGCCGGCGAGTTGAAGCACGGGCCGATCACCCTGCTGGACCAATATACGCCGTTAGTGGCGGTGGCCACGCAGAGCGCGACGTATGAGAAGGTCATCAGCAACATCCAGGAAGTGCGTGCCCGCCATGCGCACGTCATCGCCGTCGCCACCGAGGGCGACCGGATGATCAGCGAGCATGCGGAGGATGTCTTCTTCGTGCCCGCCGTGGATGAGCTGCTTTCGCCGGTGCTGGCGGTCATTCCGCTGCAACTGCTGGCCTATTACACCGCTGTCGAGCGCGGCTGCGACATCGATCAACCGCGCAACCTGGCGAAATCGGTGACGGTGGAGTAGAGCGCACATCGCGTGGCACGCCCGCCGGGGGCTAGGATCACGGACGGTACGCCCGCCGGGGGCTAGGATCACGGACGGCACGCCCGCCGGGGGCTAGGATCACGGACGGCACGCCCGCCGGGGGCTAGGATCACGGACGGCACGCCCGCCGGGGGCTAAACCCCCCGGCTCGGAATTGCAAACCCCTCCGGGCTGTGGCGGGCGTTATTCACCGGCTTAGCGTGACGCCTTTTGAATGGCGTTCATCACGGATTGGCGCTTGCACTCTTCGATGTACGCTTGCGCCAGTCCGACGACGGCAGCGGCGAGATCTTGCGCGGCGCGGGGGCGCGCGAAGCTGCGGGCGGCCTGGCCCATCTGGATGCGATGTTCCGGCGCGGCGAAAAGATCGGTGACGCCGGCAAGCAACGTTTCGCCGGTGAGATCTTTGTCGAGGATGACCTGCGCCGCGCCATGTTTGGCGAAGGTGGCGGCGTTGGCTTCCTGGGGAGATCCGCCGAAGCCGGGGGGCAGGGGAACCAGCAGGCTGGGCTTGCCCAGCACCGCCAGTTCGGCCAGCGTTGCCGCGCCGGACCGCGAGATGACGGCGTCCGCCGCCGCCAGCGCGACGGGCATATCCTCATTAAGATAGGGCACGAGGCGATAGCGCTGGCGCACGTGTTCCGGCAGAGAACGCACCTGCTCCATTGCCGCCGCCTGGGTCTCGTCATAAGTGAATTGCCCGCTGATGTGCAGCACCTGGAAGCGTTCCAGCAGTTTCGGCAGCGCCTCCGTTGTCGCCTGGTTGATGTGGCGTGCGCCCTGGCTGCCCCCCGTCACCACCAGCAACGGGAAGGCCGGCGAAAAGCCCAGGTTGCGCTTCTGCGCGCGGGGATCGGTCCCCACCACCGCCAGCACCGAGTCGCGCACCGGATTTCCTAATAGGCGGGTTTTATTTTTGGGAAAATAGGCCAGTGACTCTTCAAAGGAGACCGAGATGCGGTTAGCCATCGGGCGCAGCAGACGGTTGGCGAGGTTTGGCGGCACGTCTTGCTGGTGGATCAGCAGGGGGATGTGCATGCGCCGGGCGGCAAAACCCGCCGGCACGGCCACATAGCCACCGCTGGTGAAGACGGCGTGGGGGGCAAAAGCACGCACGTGGCGGCGCGCTTCCAGAAATCCCACCGGCACACGCGCCAGATCACGCACGGTGCGCGCCGACCAATAGCGATGCAGCCTGCCGGCATGCACCGTCACCAGCTTGAAGCCGGCTTGCGGCACCAGGCGTGTCTCCAACCCATCCGCGTCGCCCAGATAAAGAATCTCCGCGCCATAGGTTTTCTGTAATTCACGCGCCACCGCCAGCGCCGGATAAATATGCCCACCCGTGCCGCCGCCTGAGACCAGGATGCGCATCCGCTGCCCTGGTGCCGGCTGTTTCACGGTTTCCGCCAGATCGAGATCGTCGCCGCTCATCGCCCACTGCTCCTAAATATGATGAATCTTCCCAAAGATAAGACGAATGGTACATCATTTTGCACAACGTTAACGGTATCATCGCATACTGTAGCCAGTTAGGATGAGAAAGTGAAAATTCGGCAGAGATTTCCCCCAGTTTGGGCTACTTTCGTCATGCTCATACGTTACTCTTCTACAAGAAGAGTAGTATGATAGGCGTCGTATGCCCTTCTGAGACGGCTGGTTGAGGCGTTGGGTATGGCGAATGGGATCATCGAGCAGATCAAGGAAAAGCTCGATATCGTCAATGAGATCGGCGCGGTCGTCGCGTTGAAACGGGCGGGCAAAGCCTATAGAGGGCTGTGTCCGTTCCACAACGAGCGCACGCCGTCTTTTTATGTGTTCCCCGATAGCAAAACCTGGCGCTGCTTTGGCTGCAACGAGGGCGGCGACATTTTCACCTTCGTCAGCAGGCAACAGTCGCTGGATTTTCATGAGACGCTGGTGCTGCTCGCCGAAAAGGCCGGCGTCTCGCTCAGCGGCGACGACGGGCCGCACGAGCCATCCGCGCAATCTCAGGCGAAGGCGCGGCTGCGGGCGCTGAATGAAACCGCCGCCGTATGGTTCCATCACCAACTGCTCACCGCGCCCAACGCGCAATATGCGCGATCCTACCTGCAATCGCGCGGGGTCAGCAATGAGAGCATTGAACAGTTTCGCCTGGGCTACGCGCCGGAGGGCGATAACCTGGCACGCTATCTGATCGAGCAGGGCTATGGCGAAGACGAGATCATTGAGGCGGGCTTCGCCCGTCGGCGCGAGGGCGAGCGCAAAGGCATCTATGATTATTTCCGCAACCGCGTCATCTTCCCCATCCGCGACGCGCGCGGCCAAACCATCGGGTTCGGCGGGCGCGAATTGGGTGGGGGCACGCCGAAATATCTGAACACGCCGCAGACGCTGCTCTTCGATAAGAGCGCCACCTTGTATGGAATGGATCTGGCCCGCGAGGCCATTCGCAAGCTGGATCAGGTGGTGATCGTCGAAGGCTATATGGACGCGCTGATCGCGCAGCAATATGGCTATCGCAACACGGTGGCCTGCATCGGCAGCGCTATCACCGCCAACCACGTGAAGCTGATCAAAAAGATGACGCGCCGCCTGGTGCTGGCGCTGGACCCCGATGCCGCCGGCGAGGCGGCGACCCTGCGCGCCATTCAGGTGGCCCAGGAAGGGTTCGACCGCGAGCTGGTGCCGGTGCCCATGCCGGCGGAAAACGGCAAGCCCCAACGCGGCGCGGGCAAAGGCAAGCGCAAGAATGATATCCCGCAGGGAATGGTGCGCTTCGAGGAACAGGTCAACGCCGAGATCCGCGTGCTGCAATTGCCTGATGGCATCGATCCCGATGAATTTATCCGCGCCGACCCGCCCGCCTGGCAAACGGTTATTGATCATGCGTTGCCGCTGATTGATTTTTATTTTGATCGGCTCATCGCTGATCTGGATTTGCGCACCCCCGCAGGGCAGGCCGAGGCGGGGCGACGGCTCTTTCCGGTGCTGGCCCCCATTGCCGACCGTGTGAAACAGGATGCCTATGCGCGGCGATTGGCCACCCTTTTGCGTATTCCCGAACGGGACGCGCAGATGGAACTGCAACGGTACCGTCGCCAGCATCTAGCCCAGAATGGGACCAACGCAAGGACGCCGGACGAGGATGACGTAGCTGAAAAGTACCAAACTCAAGAGGGCGCGGTCCTACACAAGAGCAGCCGGAAAAGCGCTCTTGAGGAACGCGCAAATGCTGGTTCTGCCTTAGAAAACCACTGCATCGGTTTATTGCTTAGCAATCCAGAAGCCATTGCAGAGGCATGTGTTATACTAGATGCAAATGACTTTTGGGGGACGGAGACACGACCGCTCTTCGCCATGCTCGCTTCTCTCGCAGGGCCGCGCACGCACGCTGCTGTCGATAGCGCCCTGGCAACGCAGCCAGCCATCCTGCAAGAGACGGCGCAGCGTTTGCGTGCCAGCTTTGCGGCACAACCGGCGCTAGACCGGGCGCAACTGGCAAGGACCGCAAAGCAGATCGCTTTCCGGCTCAGACGCCTGCGATTGTCTGATGCCATCACTGAGATTTCCTATTTGCAACGAGAAGCGCAGGAACGCGGCGACACCGAAGCCGCCCGCGAACTGCGCGCGCAAGCTGCACGGCTGACATTGGAACGCCAGCAACTGGACGCCAACCAGGTCGTGCAGACATAACTGCTCCCCTGCGGGAGCAACGGGAACCACTCCAAAACAGGATGACAGTCCCGCCCGCGAGATGCGCTTTTCAAACGCAA
Organism: Pseudomonadota bacterium; assembly: GCA_021323815.1. Classification (GTDB taxonomy): domain Bacteria; phylum Chloroflexota; class Ktedonobacteria; order Ktedonobacterales; family JACDGC01; genus JAJPKG01. The sequence goes on along the minus strand of JAJPKG010000028.1, from coordinate 9,775 downwards.
GCTCGCCAGCAACAGCGCTCTCATGAGCATTCCGGCGTTGCTTTCTGACGGCTGATAAGGAAACCCCGTTCAGGGTGTACGGTTTTCGTCACCCTGACGCTAGTTTTCTTCCACTGTGGAGGAATTGATTGATGGGTACGCGCAATCGTGGCTCTGCCACCCACACCGGAGCCGATGCGCTGGCGCACCGCCAGACACCACACCCTGACGTTTCGGGAGCGCGGGGAGGATTGTCGGCTTTTGATTCCAAGCCACCTCTGCCGAAAACCCATTGGCGCGATGCCGGTCACGCTGGTGACGACGATTCTATTGATATCGAGGCTCCGATGATCGAAGACGACGAAATGGATGTGCAGGCCGACAGCCTGGGCGAGACGGCGGAGATGTTTGCGCCGGATGACGCAGACATCATGCCGATGGGCGGGGACAAGGGTTGGGATATGGAGGCCGAGGCGGAACATGGCGGCCCCCATTGGGAAAACGCCGATGGCTTTGGCATCGTCGTCGCCGACCTCGAAAGCAGCCTGGACGATCCGGTGCGCATGTATCTGCGCGAGATCGGGCGCGTGCCGTTGCTTTCCGCCGCCGAGGAGGTCATCCTGGCGCGCCGCATGGAAAAGGGCAATCAGGAAAAGCTCAAGCCCATCAACCAGCGCAACCGCCGCCTTGTCTATGAGGGTGAAGAAGCCCAGCGCCGCCTGGCGGAAGCGAACCTGCGCCTGGTGGTAAGCGTTGCCAAGAAATATATCGGGCGCGGCATGAGCCTGCTGGATCTCATCCAAGAAGGCAATATCGGCCTCTTGCGTGCCGTCGAAAAGTTCGATTATACCAAAGGCTATAAGTTCAGCACCTATGCCACGTGGTGGATTCGTCAGGCCATCACCCGCGCCATCGCCGATCAAGCGCGCACCATCCGCATCCCCGTCCACATGGTGGAAACCATCAATCGCCTCATTCGCACCAGCCGCCGCCTGTTGCAAGAGATGGGCCGCGAACCCACCTGCGAAGAGATCGCCGCCGATATGCAGATCTCGCCCGAAAAGGTACGCGAGATCATCAAAGTCAGCCAGGAACCGGTCAGCCTGGAAACCCCCGTTGGTGAAGAAGATGACAGCCACCTGGGTGATTTCATCGAAGATCATTCCGCCCCCGCCCCCGCCGATGCCGCCAGTCACCAATTGCTGAAAGAGCAGGTGGATGACGTGCTGACCGCCCTCAGCGAGCGCGAGCGCAAGGTCTTGCAACTGCGCTTCGGGTTGGATGATGGGCGCAGCCGCACACTGGAAGAAGTGGGCCGCGAATTCAAGGTCACGCGCGAGCGCATCCGCCAGATCGAGGCGAAGGCGCTGCGCAAGCTGCGCCAGCCCAGCCGCGCCCGCCGCCTGAAAGATTATCTGGACTGAGCGCCTCACCCCCATCCCCCTCCCCAGCAGAGCTAGGGAGGGGGAGATCGTTTGGGAGGGGATCGGGGGATAGGGCCAAAATTTCCTCTTGACGGCCATGCATCGGCGGGTGATAATAGCTGAGAAGTTGTCACGGAAATTGAATTTTTTGCGCTGCATGCGTCAGTTGTCAGCCCACGGAGGAAAGCGTGGCTACCACTCCTCTGCGCGAGGCATTAGCCCTGGCCGAAAACGAGATCAACGCCGGTCGCCCTGGTGAGGCGCTGCGGCAGTGCGATCTGTTGCTGGGCACGCACCCGCGCTGGCTGGACGCGCAACGCCTGAAAGCGAAAGCACTAGTCGCGCTGGATCGCCTGGCGGAAGCAGAACAGTTGCTCGACGGCATCCTGGCATGCAATCCCGAAGATGTAGATGCCTTCTGCGACCGCGCCTATCTGATGCAGCGGCGCGGCGAGCCGGTGGGCGCGCTGGCGTGCTATCGCCGGGCCTGCGAGCTGGCCCGCGACAACAGCCAACTGCGCGCCATGCATAACCAGATGGCGCGGCAACTGGGCCGCGCACCCTATACGCCTTCGCACACCGGCCTGGCGCGGCTCTATCTGCGCAGCGAACTTTTTGCCCATGCCGCGCGCGAATGGGATGTCGCGTTGAGCGCCAATCCGAACCGGCTGGATGCGCAAATCGGCATGGCCGAGACGCAATGGCGCATGGGAGCGCATGCCCGCGCGCAAGAGATCTGCCGCTTCATCCTGCGCCACATGGCAAATTGCATCAAGCCGTTGCTGTTGCTGGTCTATTATGAATTAGAGGCCGGCCACCAGGAAGAAGCGCAACGGCTGACGCAACTGGTCGCCGAGATGGACCCCGAACAGCGTGTGGCCGGCGAGTTGTTTGGCGATCTCGTCGCCGCCGGCAACACCGCCCTGGCGCAACTGTTTCGCACGGCGGTGCGGTCGCAGACAACGCCGTTGCTGCGCTCCGGTGACAGCCAGACGGGCATCTTTCCGGCCATCCCCGCCGCGCCGCGCCCTGGCACCACGCCGCTGCCCAATGGCCAGTTACCCACCGGCCCGCTGTTCAAGCCGAAAACGCCGCCACCTCCGCCGGATCTTGCGCCGACCAGCAAACTCACCATGCCCGGCGCAACCAACGGCAGCAACGGCAGTGGGCGCGGCACCATCGAAGATTATTTCAGCCAGTCGCGCGCCGCCATGCTCCCCGAAGATTTCGGCATTGTCTTCCGCGAGACGGAATATATGCTGTGGAGCCGCGACAACGACGAACCGAACACGGCGGAGATCCCGGCGGTCAATGGGACATCGGCTCAACAAGAAGCCGCGCCGGTTGAAGATGATACAGATTCGCGGTTCGTGCGCTGGCTGCAAGAGCAGGGCGCGCGCCCGCTCGGTGCTGATGAAGCCGCCGAGCCGACGCCTGTCGCGCCCGACGAGCCGATCCAGGTAGGGCTGCCGCCGTTCCTGGCGCAAGCCCTCGCCACTGCAAATGATGCGCCCGCCGTGCCACAGGAAGCGGAAGCACCATCACCCGCGCCGGCAGCAGAAACGTCATCGCCGGCCATTCCCTTGCCGTCAACCATGCCCCAGGATGAGAGTGTCCCGGCATCGCCTGAAACAGCGGCGGACATTGCCGCGCCGGAGCCGGAACCTGCGCCACCGCCCAAGCCGCGCAAGGGAACCTGGACGGACATCACGCCCGACTTCGCGCCGAAATCTGGGCAGCCTGACATTGCTGAGCAGGGCACGGTGAATTTGCCCGTCGCGCCCGCTGGCAACAACGAGCGCGCGGCTGCGGTCCCGGCTGTTGAAGAGAACACGGAGATTTCCTTACCAGCGGAAACGACGCCGCAGCCTGATACGGCAGCGATGGAACAACCAGCGACAGCAGCTTTCGCCGCGCCGATGGGCTATGAGCGCGCCGAGCCAGCCGAACCAGAACCGCCGGCGACACGCGACGATGAGGCACCGGGCGCGGCAGCCTTCGGCACGGCCAGCGCTGAAGCTGTGCCCCCCGCGCCGGAAGCATCCGTTGCGCCCCACGATAGCTCGCCCGCAGCGGAAAGCGCGCCCCCGGCAGAGACATCCACGCCCACCGAGAACATGGCTGCCGAGGCGACGGGCAATGAGGAGCCGGCACCGCTGACTATCGAAGCCATTCAGCAGGGATTGGAATCGGCGGGGTTCGCGCGGCTGGATACCGGACGCCTGGCCTCGGTGGCATCCTCGCTGGATCGCGCGCCGGATGATTCCGCTGCGCCCGCGCTGGACGTGGACCATCACCTGACTTTGGCGCGGGATCTGCGTCGGCAAGGACGCATGGGTGAGGCGCTGGTGGAATATCGCGCGCTGGTGAAAGCCTCCTCCGACCGCATGCCGGAGATCATTCGCGACCTGCGCGACGCCGCCATTGAAGATCCACGCGAGGCTGAGATCCATCGGCTGCTGGGCGATGCCTATATCCGCCAGGGCGATTACGTGGAAGCGCTCGAAGCCTATAACCGCGCCTCCGCCCTGCGCCATGAAGTAGGTTGAGATGGAAAAAATCCTTCGCCAGTTGCTCAATATCGATCTGGTCGCGGCGATCTTGCTCATCGGCAAAGACGGCCTGCCTGTGGCCAGCATGGTGGATGATGCGCGCACCGAGGCGCATGCTGCCCATGCCGCCGCCGCATTCGAGGCCATCACGCGCTATACGCGCCAGCTCAATTTCGGCGCGCCGCGCCAGGTGCTTTTCACCACCGACACCGCTGTTGTCGTCATCACCGAGGCAAACGACCTGTTGCTGGTGGTGGAAGCACGCGCCGGCGTGAACCTGGGCCGCCTGCGGCTGGAAGCACAGCGCGTCTCTCGCGCCCTTTCCGCCCAGATGCGCGGCTAGTGGCGGCACGGAACCTGCGCGTTGTACAATGCGCGCGGATGTCATCAGCATCCCACACCCTGATCACTACTGGGCAATAGATGCCCATGTCTGCAAGGAGTCACTATTCATGCGCGAGCGCACCCTGATCATCATCAAACCCGACGGCGTGGAGCGTGGTTACGCGGACCAGATTCTCGACCGCTTCAAAGAGAAAGGCTTCACCATCGTTGAGCGGCGCGACATGACCATCTCGCGCGCGCTGGCCGAGAAGCATTACGCCGAGCACAAGGGCAAGCCGTTTTATCCAAGCCTGGTGGACTATATCACATCCGGGCCGGTCGTCGTCGCCATCCTCGAAGGCGAAAACGGCATCGCAGAGGCGCGCGCCCTCATGGGACCGACCGATCCGCAGAAAGCCCCTCCCGGCACCATTCGCGGCGATTTCGGCGAGTCCATCGACCGCAACACCATTCACGGCTCCGACTCGCCGGAATCCGCCCGCCGCGAGATCGCGCTGTTTTTCGGCGAAGACGAGGCATAAGCCCGATCTCGTGGCTATCTCATTGAACTCTTCCCTTGATTCCCTCCTCATGCGAAATGAGGAGGGATGAGTATAGAGAGGACACAGCAGTGTAAGATCTTGATCTCTTCAATGTTTGATACGAACGTGAAAGGAGACGTGGGCTTGACAGCTTTTGTGAAGCGACTTATAATGCCTCTATTGCGCAAGAGCAACAATCGCTGCTTGCTTTGAGACTAAAGGGGGCAAAAGAATGGCAAAATACGCAGCAGTGCAAAGCTCCAGAAAAGGCGATCAACTCATGAGCGAAGGGCACTATGATCATGCGCTTGAGGCTTATCAAGAAGCCATTGGTTATGACGCGAATTATGCAGGCCCTTATAATCAAATCGCTTGGATTCTTGCCATTACCTCCACCGAACTTAATCAAGCACAAGGTTATATCGATCAAGCGATAGCGATAGCAAAACGCAGCGGTGAAACAAATTTGGCAACATATTATGATACGCTGGGGGAGGTCTCTATGCAAAGAGGGCATATGCTCCTCAATTCAAACATGCCAAGCGAGGCAGCCGAAGCGTATAGGAAAGCGATAACGGCCTTCGCATATTGCCTCAATAGCGATCCTTCGCTCAATCGAAGTTCAGTGAATTATGCTCCGAGTTATCGCTCAGCCATGTGTTCTTTCAACATGCAAGCTTATGAGCAAGGAAAATCAGAGCTAAAGCGGCTTTTCAGCGAAGTAGCTCCGCATCTGATTACCAATCCTTATGTCTATGGCCTGAAAGGATTGTTATATTTTAACACATCAAATTACGATGAAGCCATTGATGCATTGAAACAATCCCTACTATTATTGCCCGCATGGCAATTCGATATTCCTGTAAAAAACGCCCCCTCAAGCGATGTATCAGCAATAATAGCGCTTCGAGACAGGTTTCAAGGGGAAACCTCACTGGTAATTGGAGCCGCTTATTTCTTTAAAGGTGATGTTAAAGAGAGTTGGAAGTTCGCCTCTGAGTCCCACAGACTCCTTCCCCATGAAGCCAGCCCCCTATATAACCTTGCGGTCTTATCCGAGAGAAAGGGGGATAGTGAGGCGACTGTTCATGACTATTTGGAGCAATTCGTCGCGCAAATTAATGCCGTGTCATATCCGCTCATTTTCCGTATGATATCTGATCCAGATATGGTGAAACATCGCGCATGGCTTGCGAGGAAGCTGATTGCTGCGGGAAAAGTCCAATCCAGCGATATTCCCTACTTTCAGGATATTATTAGCGCTAAACCCACCCTAACGTCAGCAACGGAGCAAAGTGCTGGCAATGTGGGCCAAAACATGATTATCAATATTGGCGTGAATCATGGGCAGGTTATTGCAGAGCAATCAGTGACCATTGTAAGACAGCAAGTTCAACAGATATTTAGCCAAGCGGCATCCGATATTCAGCAACTGCCCAAGCCAGGGGATAGGAAAAATGCCTATGATGCCCTCAATGATTTGCATCAAGAAGTTGATCGTTGCCTCGATCAAGGGCAAAAATATAAACCCAACGCGAGACGCATCCAAAAATGCCTGCGGGCATTAGCCACTGTTGCGCCGGATGTGGCTCAAACGGTCATAGGTTTTCTTCTTAACCCACCTGTTGGGGTCTTAGCCTCAATCAAACTCATCCACAATGTTGTCGCTGAATATACCCGTAATGCAAGGTAGGCGCGTTGCGTCTGGTAATAGCTCATCATCTACCAGGCTTGTTTGGCATTTCACAGTGATGACATGGCGCGTTGTGCTACGGTGTAGGCAAGAATTATCATCTTGAGAGGCTTGCCGGATGTCACCACGCACCCGCACCATCATCATCGCCGTCGTTGCCGTTGTGCTCGTCGGCTTCCTGGGCGCGCGGGCCTATGCGCCGAAAATGGTCGCGCAAAACTTCACGGAGGATATCTATCACGTCCATTTCGATGATGCGCTGCAACTGGTGTGCCCTGCCGACCGTGCCAAAGTGCAGCAATCCTTCGATCTGCTTCAGGGGATCTTGGGCGGGTTGAACGTCTCAATCGATACCTCAAAGCTGACCTATACCATCAACAACGAGTCGCTCAACACCGCGCACGTGACGATAGGCGGCACGGTCACCATCCTGGGGAACGAGACGCAATCCCCCGTGCAGAGCGTTGATCTGCAAGCGAATGGCCTGTGGTGGTGCGTGTCGGAAAATACCAACGGGGGTAGCGCGGGCAGTTAGCGAGCAATTCACGCCGGCAGCGGGCGGTTGAAACCGCGCCTAAGGGCTGCGCCACCACATCCGACCAGGCCTTTCGTAGGGGCGAGGCATGCCCGGTCCTGATGCTTCACTCGTCGTCTTTCGCCGGGGTGGATTTCGCGGCGGCTTTGGCTTTGAGTCGCCAGCAGGCGGTGTGGCTCACCAGGCATTTTGCCTGCTCGTCGGCAGTGAGGGGCGGCGTGTTGAGCGCGCAATAGACCTGATAGAGCGGCTCACCTTTGCGGGTGTCAGTGTCGAGCGGCCATCGCTCGCGATAATTGGGGCAACCGCGCGGATGCCGATGCCAGTTGATGTTGGTGCGGGGATCTTCCGTCAGGTCCTCGATCATGGGGGTCACAGTTCCTTACTTTTCAAGACGGTAGCGTTTGGTTTGTCTCTTGCGTGGCTACCGTTGCCAGCACACGAGGACCATCGTTCTATTACTGGCTATTATATCACAGGCATTCACCAGTCTCCCAGGTTCCTACACAAGAGAGGTAGTCATGCAAGCACCGACGCTCCAACCTGTTTCCCCCCGCAAGGGCGTTCCCTGGTCCACCACCGATGCCATCGTCGGCACGGTGCTTACGCTGGTGCCGCTGCTGGCGCTGGACGCCGTTAATGCGCTGCTGGCCGGAAGCACGGGGGGCACGCTCCCCAAGCTCACGTTCCAGCAAGATCTGCAAGCGGCGATCTTGACCTTCATCATCACCAGCGTGCTGGAAGCGGTTTTTCTCATCGCGCCGATCTATTATGCGCGGCGTCGCACAGCGCATGCCATCGGCATGACCATGGAGCCGCAACAGATGCCGGTTGCGCGCGCTGAATCGCCCGCCGAGGCGCTAGGATTGCGTGGATTCAACCCCGCGCTGGCGCTGGGATTGCTCGTCTTGAGCGGCGCGGGCTTCATCATCCTTTCGGATCTCTACAGCGCCGTCGCTCAAAAGCTGAACTTCAACGCGCCAACGAATCTGGAGCAATTGACGCAACAATTGCACCAGGAGCCGCTGGTCATCTATGCCACCCTGGCTGCGGGCGTGCTGGTCGCGCCGATCTGCGAAGAGATCTTCTTTCGCGGCTTCTTGCTGCCGGGATTGCAAAAGAGCATGCCGGCGTGGCTGGCCATCGTCATCACCAGCCTGATTTTTGCTGCCGCGCACGCCTCGCCCGGTTCGTTCGTGCTGCTGTTCATCCTGGCGATCTTCCTGGGCATGATGCGCGTCGCCACCGGCTCCATCTGGCCGGGCGTCATCTTGCACATGGCAAACAACGCGATCGGCCTTATTGTGGTGCTCACCATGAAGTGATGGCGCGCTCGCGCGTGACGCTTTAGGGTTTGGGCCTGCCCCAGCGGCGCGGGCGGCGCGAAGCCGCAGATGGTGGGCCATCTTGCGCAGGCGATGTGGCCGGGGAGACCGGCACTTCCGGCACCTGTTGGCCGGTGGCGGTCGCCACTGAAAGATAAGTCGCGTCGCTGATCCAATCGAAGAAATAGCGATGACGCGCCACATGGTCCGTCGCCGCTTTCTGTAACTCTGCGGACCACTGCGCCACCACCGTCATGCCATATTGCTCCGCGTCTAGGAAGTCGTGGGGAATGGGTTCATAGGCCTGTTCCACCAGATTTTCCTCATACTCCGCGACGATCAAGCGATATTCCACGCGCAGGCGGGCGATATATTGCTCGCCCGTGCGCTCTTTGTCAAAGAACACGAGGTTGAACTTCTCAATCAGGCTGTCGCGGATGAAAGAGAGCAGATCGTCGGCCAGCAGTTGCACAATGAATTCCGACCGGGCAGGGTAGTGCCTGCGGGGCACGCGCAACATCGAGAAGATATCCAGCGTCTGCACGCCGAGCGTGCCATCAGTGATATCCGCGACGTAATCGCCGCCGGGCTTGAGCAACCCCACGAGATCACGCTTGAATGTCTCGACCATATGAAATTTCTGGTCGGTGCTGGTCAGGCGGCGCACCATGTGCCGCGTATATTCCGGCGTCACCAGAAACAACGGTTCCTGCTGATTTGGTTGAGGCGGTGTCCCTCCAGGGGAAGAGGTGGCAGGTGTTGACATGACGGCAAAAATCTCCTTATGGCGCTGAAGACGGCGGTCCGGTCATCGGCCCTGAATTCGGTGGAATGTTCCCACGCCGGTTCTGTTTGCCCCGGCGACCCCACCGGCCTCGGGGTGGCGGCACACCACTCGATGGAGGCGATGGGAAAGGACTGGCAGGCCCGCCGGCCTGGGGCCCCTGCCCAGGAGGCCAACTGCCCCCCGGACCCTGGTTGGGAGGCCACGCGCCGGTCGGTGACTGCCCATAGCGATATGGGACGCTCCCGCCCGGTCCATGACCGGGATGGCCCCCGCCTCTGGAACCCCCGCGACCCGGCCAGCCCCGACCTTGCCAAAACGGGGATTGGGGCATTTGACGTCGTTCCAGAACCAGCGTCGGATCAACGATCTGGCCTTCCAGCACCCTTTTGAGCGCTTCTTCCATGGAGCGTGCGGAATAGCGGCGAAAGACATCGCGGCGCAGTAGAAAATGAAACCATCCTCTCATGGCATCGGAGCTGGTCTGGAAATCTTCCATCAATTGCTCGATGGTCGGAATACCTTTAGAAAGATCCAGCATGATCCACCACACGGCGGTCAAGATGGCCAGGATGAGGAGAGCAAGACCGAGCACAACGGCCTGAGGGGTGAGGTTG
>JAJPKG010000425.1 GCA_021323815.1 Pseudomonadota bacterium | reverse complement strand
TGGGGCGGCAGGAAGGGGGCGATCTTCGCCCATTGTTCGTCTGTCAGTTCATGTCGTCGCATACCTCAGTCTATCACCTCTTTGCAAACACGCCCTAATGTACAAGCCAGCACCTCGCCCCTCACACACGTTCCTAGAATAGGCATCCATGATGCCAGCGGCTGCAACAAGCGCGTTTGAGATAAGCGAAAGAAATGGACCAACAATCGGATTCTGGCTTCCAATGATGGAAACAACAGCGGCAAAAGTGCCGGTATTTGTCACAGCTTGATCCCACCAAGCTTGAGTAGCGTAGAAGTACATGGCCTGGGGCCAAACTGGTACACCACCGATTTCATAAAATGTAAGTCCCCAACCCCAGTTAGCACCGCCACCGCCAGTGCCACCAGATAGCAGCGCCTCGCTGGTTTCAAGAACGTCTTTCACTAAGCGTAGTGCAGTATTTAGCTTGGTTTGTTGATGGCAGGCAGAGTTGCAACTGTCAAGTACTACTCTCACCGCCATTGTGAACACGGCTCCAGATTCATGGGATCTTCTCAGGCCGCTCGTGATCCTCCCAGTAAAGTCCCCGAAAATGATCCTAAACTTGTTCCTTAGTGTGTCAAGTCTGCGTGTTGATGTGACTGCAATGCTACTACTGACACGATGCAAGCTCAGGCACGTTCCATCGGCCATTGGCATTCCACCGCACAGGGCGAATTGCCCACTGGGATCAGTGTATGTTTCAGGGTTACCTGCCACATAGGCATACCGATTTAGCCCTTGCACGCTATCGGCGCTGGTGAATTGTCCCACCGCTGGGTCATAGTAGCGGGCGTTGAAATAGCTCAGCCCACTGCCATCACTGCGTTGGCCGGTAAATGCTTTGGTCGTCGGGAAACTGCCGGTGGTATACCGCACGCTGCCATAGGGCGCGAACAACTGCGCCCCCTGCACGCTGCCACTGCTGCTGAGGCTCTCGCTGGCGCTGCCGATGCCATCGGCCACCAGATAGGTGATCGTCCCATTCACCGACACTGCCGTACTCACCCCTGCCCCATAGTAATTGGTGGTCGTGGTGCTGCTGCCATTGACCGTCACCTCGGTGTAGCCGCCCAGATAATAGGTCACCGGCCCGGTGTTCTGGATGACGCGCTCATTCTCCCCATCGTAGGCGTAGTGCGCGCGGACGGTTGGATTGCTGGTGGCATTCTGCCAGTTGAGCAGGCGGCGCAACTGGTCATAGCCCATCTGCTGGCCGGTCTGGGTCCCCTGACATGTCTGGCTGCTATTCGGCGCGCGACATTGCAGGTCGCCCGCATCATCATAGCTGCCGGTGTAGCCCCTGCTGGTGCTGGTGACCGCATCCAAGTGATGGCTATCTCCATAGGTATAGCTGCCCATCTGGCTGCTGGTCAGGCGATTGAGCGTATCATAGCCGAATGCTTGGCTATACGCCGCACTGGTCAAGGTACCTGCTGTCAAGCTTGTTCCACAGGAGGGCGTGCCTGTGCTCCCCGCCCAGATCAGCCGATTCTGCTCATTATAGCAGAAGACCTGGTTATCTGTGCCCGCTGGTAAAGTGGTATTCACACTGGCGACATTGCCCACGTTATCGAATGTGCGGCTCAGGCTATAGAGCGTGCTGCCATCGCTGATGCGGCTGATGCTCTCATTAGTTTGGCGCGCCAAGCTACCATAGGCAGATAGCGGCTTCATGGCTATTCCGTCCCTTGTTCCCGCGTGGCTGAGTTGGACGACGGTGTCATCCCGCTGGGGCAGTACGATGCGACTCCACGCCTGGTCATCTGCCGCATCACAGGGATAGGCCGCCTGCGTGCTGCTGCTGGCGGTGGTGCAAGAGAACGGGCGGGTGGCGGGGATGCCGGTGGGCAAGCCATGCGTGTTGTTGCGCGCGTTCTGCCAGGTGAAGGTCGTGTGCAGCCCCTCGCCATTATCGACGGTGGTCAGGTAACGGTCGTTGTCCGCATGGCTCACGCTCCACAGCGAGCAGCCCGTACCCGGACCGTTGGAGCCCGCTCCACTGTTCCAGGCAAAGCCGCAATAGCCGGTGGAGTAGGGATAGAAGGTCGAGTCGATGTAGCTCTCATCCTGCGTGCTGTAGCCCAGCGTCGTCGCCGGATACGCTGTGCTGCCATCATCGCCGTATTCTTGAATCGTCGTCAGGTCCAGGTACCCAGCCGTCGATTCATACTTGCCGGTGGTGCTGTCCCGATACGCGGTGGCTCCACTTGGGCCGGACTGCTCGTAGCTGAGGCGATAATCACGCAGGGTATCCCAGGTGCTGCTCTCCATCACCTGCACGTCGATGTCGTTCAAGACAAACGTGTGCTGCACTTCGGGCGCGCCGATGCCCCCGCTGGCATGCAAACCAAACGCGACAAAAACACACCCTTATGACAGGCTTCATAACGGTGAAAGTAGTATAGAGCCGAATTGCGAAGAATGCAAGGCTGTTTGCATAGAATCGCATCCTCACCCAGCCGTGATATACTGGAGCGTCAGAGCATTTTCACCCCATGAGGAGCATCTTCCCCTATGGCTATCGATCTCGTCAGCGCCGACGCGGCGTATAGCGATGCGGATCTGCGCGGCATGGCTCTGGTCCGCGCGGAATATCACCGCATCGTTGGGTTGCTGCGTCGCGTACCAAACCATGTCGAGCTGGGCATCTTTGGCGCGATGTGGAGCGAGCATTGCGGCTATAAAAACAGCCGCCCGCTGCTGAAACGCTTCCAACGAGTGGGCTGCGCGTGTTGCTGGGGCCGGGCGCGGAGAACGCCGGTGCCATCGACGCGGGCGCAAACCTGGCGATCGTCTTCAAGAGCGAGAGTCATAATCATCCCAGCGCGGTCGAGCCGTTTCAGGACTCGGCGACCGGCGTGGGCGCGACGCATGCCGAGGCACGCGGGGGGACGGGCGACAATCCATCGTGGCGGCGCGTGACGGGACGGTGGAAAACCTGAGCGAGCAACGTGACACCGGCTGGGGTATTCGCGTGCCCGTGCAGGGCGAGCACGGCGGCGACAGTGCCCCTGGCAGTGGAGATCGTGCGGGCTAACGCGGCCACCAACCCCACTTCCCTGCTGCTGAACGACCTAACGGCAACCGAGGTCGAATATGTCACATCCTGCCAGCACGGTCCCTTCAACGTGCGGGTGGCGGCGCAAATCGACGAATCCGCGCATCGTGGTGACGAATGGCAGCATGCATACCCGGCGCACCGAAAAACGATTTAACAACTCATTGGACACGGATCTGAGCCAAGCCATCGGTGCGGTGACGCAGTGGCTTGGCCATAACGGCTATGGCACGCCATCAACGAAATAGCCAAAAATCAAGATGCAAAAGAGGCTCCTAAACCATGCCCACTATCAAACTTGAAACATTTATCAATGCCTCGCTAGAGCGATGTTTTGATTTATCGCTCAATGTTGACTTGCACCATCATTCGGTTGCGCATACCCATGAGCGGCCAATTGCTGGGGTAACTTCAGGCGGCATGAAACTTGGTGACACCGTGACATGGGAAGCGGTGCATTTTGGCGTCAAACAGCATCTGACGACAAAAATTACCGCCTATGAACGGCCAAATCGCTTCATTGATGAAATGATCCAAGGTGTGTTTCAGAAGATAGTCCACCTGCATATATTTATACCCCAGGCAACGGGAACGCTGATGATTGATATCTTTACCTTTCGTGCTCCATTGGGGATCTTGGGGCGAATAGCAGAGATGCTGTTTCTCACACGCTATATGAAAGAACTCTTGCTCACCAGGAATCGCTACTTGAAGCAGGTGGCTGAGTCGGGTAGTGATGTAACGCATCTCTAGTACTACAGCCGCACTGACTAAGTGGATAGACAATAAAGGATTGAAGTGGTAGGCTTCTCCTGAGGAGCGGAGGAGAAGCGTATGGAGATCTCTCTGAGCGAAGAAGAGCGAGCACAGTTGCAGG
>JAJPKG010000055.1 GCA_021323815.1 Pseudomonadota bacterium | reverse complement strand
TCTTTAAATGGTGTGATCAGATGGAACCAGGCGGAAAAGAAAAAAAGGGGGAGCCGCCCCCCCACGGGCCGGCCCCCCGCCACAAGCACACAAGAGAGGGATTTGCTACGGTGCCAGGGCGTTGACGAAGTTCGCGCCGTTCGGCGTGCCGACGCCGGTCACATCATCCCAGCCGGTGCTGGTGGTGAGCGAGGTATCGGTGCCGAAGGTGATGACGAACCAGCGTGTCGAGAACGGGCTGTTATAGAACGCGCTCAGATACGTGGTCGTGCCATTCAGCGGCGCGGCCAATTGATCCGCGCTGTAATTCGTCGTGCCGCTGCTATCCGTGATGGAGCCGCTAACATTCGTGCCCTGCGTATAGGCGGTGACGTCATAGATCGGCGTGCTGGTGCCAGTGGACGACGCCAGACCATAGACCAGCGGCGCGGCCTGGCCTAAGCCGGTGCCGGCTTTTTCTGATGCGATGGCCATGATGGCCGAGAACATCGGGCAGGCAAGGCTGGTGCCACCGATGACGCCGACGCTCGGCTGCCCGCCAACGGTCTCGATGATCTCGACGCCGGTGTAGGGATCAGCCAACATGCTGATGTCAGGAACGAGGCGCATGGTGCCGGGCAAGTTGCTCTGGAAGTCCGGTTTGGTGAAGGTCAGGCTGGAACCGCCGCCCGCGCCGAACTGGAAGCCCAAATGCAACGGAGGATCGTCCGGCGGGTTGCCCAGCGAGGCTCTGTTGGCGATGCGCGTCAGGTTGGTGCCCCACCCAGTCTGGAAGGCGATATGATTGGTGCTATCCAGACCCAGGCTGGTGCCGCCGATGGCGGTGGCGAAGGGCGAGCTGGCGGGGAAGCTGACCGTCTTGAAGGGAAGCACGGTGCTATAGTCGCCATCATCGCCCGACGAGAAGTTCACGTCGATGCCCTCAGCAGCGGCCTGCTCCAGGATGCGGTTGTCGCGATTGAACTGCGCGGGATTGCCAAAGCCTTCCACCGCCGCCCAGCTATTCGAGATGGTGTTGCCCAGGTGATGAACGACGGCGTAGTTGATCGCTTCGTCCAGATCAGCGCCATTGTTGGGACCGATGACCAGATCAATCTTCGCCTTGGGGGCCATCGCGTGGACCCATTCCACATCCAGTGTGATCTCGCCGGCCCAGTCAGCGCCGGGGCCGATGTGCCCGTTATTGACGGGGTTATTCACCGCGCCAGGGGCGCGCAACACCTGGAAGTTCGACGAGTTGAGGTCGGGCAAGCCGTACACCTGCGAGAAGAGTTCCGCATCGCTCTGGATGGTCGAATCGCCGAATGCGTCGGTGATGACCACCGTCTGGCCCGAGCCGTCCAGCCCCGCTTTATACAGCGGAAGCATATTATAGGCCGTCTGCATTTCCGAGGGCTGATAACCGCACGGTGCCAGGTGGCCGAGCGTGGTGTTGCTGATGTCCGCGCCATAGCGGTTGCCGCTATACGTTGCAGTCACGCCTGTGCTGCTGAACGTGTGGCTCTCTGTGCCGCGGAAGCACTGGCCCTCGAAGAAGAGGCCGTTTGGATTCGAGCCAACCGCGACGGGTGTGAATGTTTCGCCGCTGGAAACCGGTTGCACATTTGTCGGCTGGAAGCCGAAATCGTCCATGCCGGAGATCGCAGCCACGTGCGCGCCAACCGGATCGTTGATGGAGGGATCGCCCGTGTTGGATTGATAGGTGAAGCCGTTATACGAGAAGTTGTCGATCTGCACGTGGAAGGTTTTTTCAATATCTCCCACCGTGCCCTGGACTTTCACATACCAGTTATTCTCGGCGACAGTCACCACGCTGAGATTGTGCGCTTTGAGGAAGTTTTCGAGCGAGTTGACTTCTTGAGAGGTCGGGGAATAACTGGCATCGAATTGACTCTGGGTCAACCAGTGATGATAGCTGCTCGACCCTTTCGTATAGAGGTCATGCACTTTCTGGTCGAGTTGCGCCTCATTGTGCAAGCTCAGCCATACGGTGATGGCGATTTGCTCAGTGGGGTCCACCGCGCCTTTGTCGGTTGCGTGTTTGATAAAGCCCGGTGTGTTATTGCTGATCGTGTATCCATTGCTGGCGGGATTCGCGTTGGGGCTGCCAGCATGCGCGATGTTGCTTGCGGCAAGAACCACGACAGCGATGACCACAACAGCGGCGGCTCCGGAAACGAGACGCCACCTGGATGTTAGCGCTTTCACCCTCTGTCTGCCTCCTGAAAAAATGCGCAACCATGCGTCTCCGCTGACGCACGTGTATAGTTTTAGTTCATCCATCGATGTGATTGTTACGCGTTTTCTCGTCAATTTCCGAAAAATTGTCCATTTTTGCGGATGCGATACACTACACAGCAGATGTATCTTTTCCAAGGAGGCGCGAACCACGATGATGCCGCAACAGCCGATCAGTGCCGGATCACATGCGATCATTTTCGATTTGAAGGCGCTCACGCAGTTCGATGACACCAGGCCAAAGGCGACGATTTTGGCCGAGACCGGCGCGGCGCAGGTGGTGCTCTTGGCGATGCGCGCCGGCCAGGCGGTTCAGGATGTGGAGACGCCCAGCCAGATCATCGTGCAATGCCTGCGGGGCCGTTCCACGCTGCGCATCGCTGACAGCGTGCACGCGTTGCGCGCCGGCCTGGTTGGATTAGTTGAAGCCAACACCCCTCATGCCTTCGTCGCCTCTACCGATTGTGTGCTGCTGCTGACGCTCACCCCCAGCCCCGAACACCGCCCGGCGCATGGACTGCTGGCAGACGTCGCTCCGCTGGTGGTGCGCGAAGAGTAAGAGACGATATGCTGTGTAGCGCGCCCGGTATTATCCATAGGGGCCAATGTGTCGTGCTCTTGGTACCAGGCACCTGTCTGTCTATTCCGTAGGGGCGACGGCATGCCTCGTCCCGTGAGAGCACCATGAAGCAGCAGCGATCTCAGTCCGCGCAGGCGGACTTGGCGGCGGTAGCCCCCAGGCGCGGTTTCAACCGCTCGCCTCGCAGCGGAGTCATCGCGCGCCATATGTCATATTGCCTAGATGCCGCACCAGCCCTTTCAGTTCCAGCATCATCAGCGTGCTGGTGACAGTGGCGGCGGGCATGTCGGCCAGACGGCAGAGATCGTCCACGTGGCGCGGCTCGTTTTCCAGCAGTTCCAGCAGGCGTGCTTCAGTGGGATCTGCGGGCAATAGCTCGCGCATGTCGAGTTGTTGTGGTGCTAGGTGCATGTTCAGCGCGCTGGTGATGTCATCCGCACTGGTCACGCACAGCGCGCCGGATTGAATCAGGCGGTTGCAGCCCAGACTGGTGCGATTGAAGATCGGCCCTGGCACGGCCATCACGTCGCGCCCCTGGTCGGCGGCGAAGTTCGCCGTGATGAGCGCGCCGCTGTTTTCCGGCGCTTCCGTCACCAGCACCCCCATCGCCATGCCGCTGATGATGCGGTTGCGCGCGGGAAAATTGCCGGCTTCCGGCGGCATGCCCACCGCGAACTCGCTGACGATGGCCCCTTGCTCAACGATCTGCTGCGCCAGCTTCGCGTGTTCCGGTGGATAGACGAGATCCGGTCCGCATCCCAAAACGGCAATGGTGCGACCGCCGGAGCCGAGCGCGGTTGTGTGAGCGACGGCATCCACTCCCCGCGCCAGCCCGCTGATGATGGTCATGCGCCGTTCTACCAGATCAGCGGCAAGGCGCGCTGTCACCTGCCTGCCATACGCGCTGATGCGCCGCGTGCCGACGATGGCAATGGCCAGTTCGTCGTCGCTCAGCAGTCGCCCGCGCACATAGAGCACCGCCGGCGGCTGCGGAATCTCGCGCAGCAGGCGTGGATAGTCGGCGTCGCGCAGCGTCAGCGGTGTCACAGCCATGCGCGCCAGCCGCTCCATCTCGTGCTCCGGCGCGATCCCCGTCCGCTGGCGCGCAATCTCGCCCAGCAACTTCTCATCGAAGCCTGTCGCCCGCAAATCGCTTGCCTGCGCCTGCCATGCCGTTTGGGCATCGCCAAAAACTTCCAGCAGCCGCGCGAAACGGGCCGGGCCAACGCCGCGCACGCGGTTCCACGCCACCCAAAAGGCGCGCTCGCCGTCATCCGGCACGCGCATCCCCGGCGGCATTCGTTCCGGCATGGCATATGACACCGCAGCGGGGATGGCCGAGCGGGGTGTGGTGTCGCTCCCCCCTTCCGGCTCGTCAGCGGGAATCAGTGCCGGCTGATTGGGTGGCACGTCAGGCATGCGCGATATCCTTCTTTCATCCAGCCACTCGCCGCTGACATAAAGCGCATGGCTGGCGGCGTCATCGCCCGCCAGCTTGCGGCGAATGGCCTCTTTGGTTTGACGGCGAAAATAGCATATCAGCTACGTTGCCTGAGCGCAAGGCTGTGATTCTGCGCGGCAGGTGCAGCCGGTGCCTTATGCTCGGCCCGTTTGTCACATGAGCCTGGCATGCTCATCACGCATCGGCATGTTCACCCCCCCCTGGCTGTGCTGGGGAGGGGGTTGGGGGATGAGGCCGCCAGCGCATCCACGATGAAATCATGTACCTCGGCCAGGCGGCGCACCATCTCGCCGCGCGACAACGCGAAGAGTTCCAGCGGCGAGATCTCGCAGGTGATGAGACCCGTATAGGTGCGTGCTGCCAGCTCGCGCACGAACGCCGCCAGATCCACCGTATTGCCGCGACCGGGGCGCACATGTGTCTTGGGTTTGCGCTTGCCTGGGACGCGCCGGCAATCGCTGAAATGAATGTTGCGCAGGCGCGGGCCGATCTGCGCCAGCACCGTCGAAAGGTCATCCCCATTGGCGGCGGCGTGGCAGGTGTCGAGCGTCACGCTCAGGTCATGGGTTTCAACGAAACCCATGAAATAGCTCAGGTCATCGAAGAGCAGGGGGGGGTTGCCTGCTGCCGGGCGCTGGGTGGTTTCAAGCCCTACCACGAAGCCATGCGCCGCGCCGAGATCCCGCGCTGCCTGCACGGCGGCGACATATTGCCGGGCGCGCGGCGTTTCCAGCGACCGCGACTTGGGCGCATGGATGACCGTCACCTCGCAGCCAAGCTCGCGCGCGCTGTGCGCCGCCGCCAGGCCACGCCCCATCTGCGAGCGCGGCCAGCCGGGCAGAGGATAGAGCGGGGGGTGAAAGCTCAGCGCCGCCAGCCCTGCCCGCTGCAACACGCGCTGTGTCGCGGCCAACCCGCGCACCAGCGATTCCGGCGATGCCACCAACTCCACCCCGTCGAAACCGGCATCCCGAATCATCCCCACCGCCGTCGCCAGCGGCAATTGATAGAACGACGCGGTGGAACAACTGATGCGCGGTCGCTCGCTCGTCATCGTCTGCTGTTTCCTTCTGTCAATATCGTCGCCTACCTTCATCTATGCTGCCGTCAGGTCCAGCGTATAGCTTGCACTCTGCGTCGTGGCGGGGGCATAGGGCGCGACCGCCACCAGCACGCGGCTGATCTGCGCGCCTGCATGGGGGAGATCCAGTGTGCCGGTGCCATCCGCTCCCACCGGGACCGGCACCACCTTCGCCAGCGAATCATCATTGCCAAACAGTGCCACCTGCACGCTATAGTGTTCGGGCAGCACGTTATTGTTGCGGATCCATCCTTGCGCCTGCCAGCCGTTGTCGCTTGCGCCGTCATCGCTGAATGACAACTGCGGGATGCTGATATGCGCAATCGCCATGCCCTGCCGATCCACCGAATCATCTGTCACGCTCATGAAGCGCAGCAAAATCACCTTGCCGGCATACGGCGAGAGATCCGCCGAGGCTTGCACCCAGGCGTTGTTGCTGGTGCCGGTCAGCCCATTGCCCAGGTTCAAGCTGTTCGGATCGTCACTGGTGCTGCCGCTGACGGACAGGGTGTTCCACGTGGAGCCATTGTCCGTGGAAACCAGCACATAGCCGTAATCATAGCCGGCTTCCAGATCGTACCACAGGTTGAAATTCAGCGTCACCGTTTGGCCGGCCAGTTTGGTCAGATCAACGGAGCGTGTCAGCGTGCTGGCCATGTTCTCGCCGCGATTGCTCCACCACAGATTTTCGCCCTGGTTGAGCGCGGGCGCGCTGATCAGCGGCACCGTCGGCTGCCCCTTGAAGGCGATGTGCAGCGTCTGATCGCTATTCGCCGGAAGCTTGGCTTCATAATACTGTACGCTATATTGCGGCGTCACTCCTTGATCATGAAAGGGCAGCGCCGTCACGGTGTGTTGTGGCTGGGCATGCTCGTTGGTGATGGTCTTATAGGCATACGGGCTGGTGTTGCCCTGCAACTCGTCATTGAGCGCGTTGGCCATCACCCACTTGGCAAACACATCATCGAATCGGTCGCTATAGCCGTTCTCAGCCAGCACATCATTGAAATTCAGCGGCGCTTGGGCCGGATCGCCCATCAGTTGTTTCAGCACCCCATAGCCGCCGTAGTGTTCGGCGAAATAATCCAAGAACATGAAGCCCGCGCCATAATAGGCCGGGTTGCCATCTTTCGCGTCCCACGTGTCAAGCTGGGTTCCCGGCGCGGCTAGAAATGCCGTGTCGGTCTGCGACGCGTCGAACCCATTGAGGTGTTGCGCCAGCAATGCCGCCCCCTCGCGCAGCCAGGTGGGATCACCGGGCCGCGCGTGATGATGAATCATCAGTTCCAACTCATGCGCCAGCGTCTTATCATATTCATCGGTGTTTGGCGTCAAAAAATTTTGCCCCAGGTGCAGATAGATCATTTCGCGCTGGTTGCTGCTGGGGAACACCGCCTGGGGATATTCATCCATCCAATTGTAATACCCGCTGGTGTCACCGGGCAGATCGGTCGCGTTGAGCAGTGTGATGTGCTGATCGTCATCTACGCCGGGCGTCCATTCCTGGCCGAAATAGCGGTGATCCGTCACTAACAGGCTGTTCTCAAAGCGATCTGCCGAGGATTTCAGTGCGCCGAGGTCTACCGTCGTGCCGTCTTCCAGGTAATCGTACACATGCGGCGTAATGTACACCAGCTTAGCAGAGATTTGCTTGCCCGGTTCCACCCAAAAGGTCGCCTCGGAATTGAGCGCGGCATTGAAAGGGCTGCCACGCGTTACCGGCGAGATCGGCCCTGTCACATGCTTCACGCTCTGCGCCAGCGCAATGGGGTCGCTGGGCGGGCGCACGTCATGCAACACATGCCACGCCAGCAACCCCGGCCCGCTCAGCCCTGGGGGCGGCGTCGCGTTGACTTCATAGGGGGGAATCGATTGGTGTGACGGATTGCCGCCACACGCGGCGACGATGCCGAACACGCCTGCCAGCAGCCATGTCATCACGCGGCGCGGGCGAAAAACCAGGCTCATGATGATGCCGAATCCTTCTCTGCGATGACCAAAACCCATGCCTCTATTCAGACGCAGCAGCGCGGTCAGATGGTTCACTAATGCCGCGTTCCGGTGATCTCGGCGAACAGAGCGCTGGTTTCCGCTGCCGTCTGCGCCCAACTGAAGGTGCGGGCGCGAGCCAGGCTGCGCAGGCGATAATCTTCGTGCAGTTCCGGCGTGGTGGCGATCTGTGTCATGGCGTCGGTCAGGGCGCGCGTGGCCTTCGCGCCGCCGTCGCCCAGCGCGAAGACGATCCCGGCACCGCCGGTCACTTCCACCAGGGCGGGATGATCTGAGACGATCACCGGCGCGCCGCAGGCCATCGCTTCCAGGGGCGGCAAGCCGAACCCTTCATACAGCGAGGGATAGACAAATGCCGTCGCCGCGCTATACATCGCCGGCAGGTCTTCATCCGCAACGAAAGCGCTCACCACGCGCGATTCCAGCCCAAATTTGCGCACCAGCGGTCGCCAGTCGGGGAACAGGGGACTCGTCCCCAGCACCGAGGTATCGCCGGAGATCAGCAATTTTAACCCAGGATCGTTGACGCGATGCACCAACGCGGCGAATGCACCGATGAGCAGCGGCACATTCTTGCGCATATCGAACCCGCCGAGATACATAAAGAAGCGATCGCCGACGTTATATTTGATCCGCGCCGCCTTCAGCCGCTGGGGATCGCTGACGGCGCGGAACTGGCTACCCGCAGCCTCGGCAATCACCCTGATCTTTTCCTCAGGAATCCCCAGCAGGCGAATGATCTCGCTCTTGGCATGCTCCGAGACGGTGATGATCAGTGCCGCCCGCCGCGCGCCACGCGCTATCACCTGCTGATAGAGCCACACCGCCGAGAGCGGGCGATATTCCGGCAGCGCGAAGGGGATGACATCATGGATGGTGGTGATGACCGGCACCGAGGCGCGGATGGGCGGGGCGAAATGCGGCACGAAGAGCAGCTTTGCCTCGCGCTTGCGAGCGATCTCAGGGAAGATGTGTTGTTCCCAATACACCTTGCGCAGCGCCTCGCTTGGCCCGCTGACCGGCACTTCTTCCCAAGTGAATGTGGATGGCGTGGCCGGTTTCTCGCTGATGGGCCGGGGTGCGAGCACGGCATATTCATTGACGCCGTCCACCAGGCCCAGCGATGCGATCAACTGCGCCAGATAGCGCCCCGTCCCCGTCTGGGGTTCAGCGAGATAATCGGCGTTGATCGCGATGCGCATGACGGCCCTCGGTGCTGATGAATATCGGTGTTCTCAGCATAGCACAGCCGAAAACATGAGAAAAAGAGACGGGACTAACACAAGCACATCATCTGAGGGCGGTTTGCGCTTCCCGAAAATCCTAAACCTGGACACAAAGCGGGACGACATACTATAATGGATGCGTTGTCAACGCCATTTTCCCCGGTGCACTCAATCCCCTATCGCCAGGCATGGAGATGACTTGTTATGGAACGAACAGCAAACACACAAATAATCCAGATGTTGAACGAGATGCTGGAAGAGGAACGCGCCGCTGTTGAAGCCGTCATCGGTCTGGTGTCGATGGCGACGGATCCCAACGAGCGCGAAAATCTGGAACGCATCGGTGGGGATGAGGTCTGGGCATGCTCCGGCCTGCGCGAGCGCATCGAGGCGCTGGGGGGCGCGGCCAGCCGCCACATCTCAGATTTCTCCAATTACGTGCTTTCCCTGGAATATTACCCGGAGCGGCTGCGCACCTTTGGTCGCCACCAGCGGCTGATCATGGAGCGCATCAACACCCTGCTGGTGCAGCGCAAGCTGGATGACGAGACGAGGCGCTTCTTGACCGAGATGCTGACCCAGCACGAAGCGGATGTGCTGTGGTGCGAGCAGCGCGCCAACATCTTTGAGGCGTCGCGCTATGGCGGCGAGCTGCCCCCACGCCCGCCGCAGCACACATCCGTCTCGCAGGCCGCGCCGCCGGTGGCCGGTTCAGCGCCAGCGACGATCGTGCCGCCAGCGGAATCCGCGCCTGCTCCGCCAGCCCCCGAAAAGCCGGTGCGCCGCACGCGCCGCCGCACGGAATCAACCGAGGCCAACGGCAAAGAGGCTCCCCAAACCGAAAGCTGACTCATCTCGCCGGCACACCAACGAGCGGAAGCCGCATATCAGCTTCCGCTCGTTGGTTTTTTTAATCTGCAAAGATCCCGTCTGAGTCGGGACGATGCTGATGCTGCTCGCCCTGGCTCTCACCGGCTTGCCCGGCATCCGGCTGAACAAACACCGATGCGGCTGCCTATGGCGTGGTGCGCGAGGCGACCGCCGCCGAACGGGTAAATGCCGGAACAGAATCATCGCGCGTGGTGCCGAAGCGGGTTGCTGCCCCAACTGCGCTAGGCATGGGCAGCGGCAACGGTGCGTTTTGCGTCGCGCCTGGCTCTACGGCTGAGGCGCGCTGCGCGGCCATTGCCTCACCTGCGGGGAGAGATGCCAGAAAGACAAACAGCAGGCCCGCCAGATGACACGCGAT